>JBKPQU010000176.1:0-15669 GCA_046734255.1 Actinomycetota bacterium | reverse complement strand
CCCCCCGCCCCCCACCCCCACCAACACACTAGAACTTTCGTCGGCAGCGTCAGATGTGTATAAGAGACAGGAGCAGGTTGTGCGTGAAAGGGCGCTACGGCTGGGACTACTCGGCGTCGCCACAGCGGCTGACCACGCCGCTGATCAGGATCGACTCGGCCTATCCGAAGGGTCCGCTCTCGGCGGACGTCCGCGGCGAGGACCACGACGATCGCGGTCGGGTGAGCGGCGGCGAGCACAGCGGCGGCGGCCGCCGCACGCCGGGCGACAAGCGTGGCGGCAGGCGCAAGCCGGGTGGGCTGGTCGACTACGGCGAGGTCATGCCGTACTTCCGGGAGGCGACCTGGGAGGAGGCTCTCGACCTGGTGGCTCGCCGGCTGCGCGAGATCCACGCCCTGGGCGGGCCGGGCGCGATCGCCGGATTCGGGTCGGCGAAGTGCTCCAACGAGGAGGCCTACCTCTTCCAGAAGCTCATCCGCACCGGCTTCGGGACCAACAACGTCGACCACTGCACCAGGCTGTGCCACGCCTCCTCGGTCGCGGCGCTGTTCGAGGGCGTCGGCTCAGGGGCGGTGTCGACCACCTACGGCGATGTGGCCAACGCCGACGTAGTGATCATCACCGGCTCCAATGCGACCGCCAATCACCCCGTGGCCAGCTCGTTCTTCAAGCAGGCACGCCGCCGCGGCACCAGGGTGATCGTCGTCGATCCGCGGGCGTCCACGGTGGCCGAGCACGCCGACATCTTCGTGCAGCTCAAGCCCGGCACCGACGTGGCGTTCTACAACGCGCTGATGCACGAGATCATCCGGCTCGGACTGGTCGACCGGGACTTCATCGCGAACCGCACGTCGAACTACGACGAGCTGGTCCGCACCGTGGCCGAGTACCCGCCGGAACGGGCCGAGCAGATCACCGACGTGGACGCCGGCACCATCCGGGAGGTCGCGCGAACCTGGGGTGAGGCCGGTGCCGCGGTCGTCTACTGGGGAATGGGGATCTCCCAGCACACCACCGGCACCGACAACGCGCGCTGCCTGATCGCGCTGTGCTCGATCACCGGCAACGTGGGCCGACCCGGCACCGGGCTGCACCCGTTGCGCGGGCAGAACAACGTGCAGGGCGCCTCGGACGCCGGGCTGATCCCGATGTTCTACCCCGACTACCAGGGCGTCGACCGCGAGGCCGCACAGCGGCGTTTCGAGGAGGCCTGGGGCACTCCGCTCAACCCCGAACGTGGGCTCACCGTCACCGAGATCATCAAGTCGGCGCTGCAGCCGGACGGCGTGCGCGCCATGTACATGCTCGGCGAGAACCCTTTCCTGTCCGACCCGAACATCAACAAGGTCCGCAAGGCGCTGTCCGCGCTGGAGTTCCTCGTGGTGCAGGACATCTTCCTGACCGAGACCGCCGAGTTCGCCGACGTGATCCTTCCCGCGACGTCGTATCTGGAGAAGGACGGCACCTACACCAACACCGACCGTCGGGTCCAGCTGGGGCGCAAGGTGATGGACCCGCCCGGGCAGGCCCGCCCGGACTGGGAGATCGTCCAGGACATCGCCCGACGGATCGGCCTGGACTGGCACTACGGCGCGCCCAGTGAGGTCTTCGACGAGATGGTCCCGCTCATGCCGTCGTACCGGAACCTGCGCTACGACAACCTGGGCCTGTCCGGGAAGCTCTACCCGAATGACGACCCCGAGCACAGCGACGGCACGATCGTCATGTTCGACGAGCGGTTCAACACCGAGGACGGGTTGGCCCACCTCGTGCCCGCGCAGTGGTTGCCGCCCAAGGAGCTGCCCGACGCGGAGTACCCCTTGGTGCTCAACACCGGGCGACTGCTGGAGCACTGGCACACCGGCTCGATGACGCGGCGCTCGTTCGCCCTCGACACGATCGCCCCGGTCGCCGAGGTGTACATGCACCCGAAGGACGCCGCCGACCGCGGGCTGGCGCACGGCGAGACGGTACGGGTGCGGTCGCGGCGCGGGACGATCGAGTTGCAGCTGCGCATCTCGCACCGCGAGCAGTTGGGGAACTGCTTCATCCCGTTCCACTTCCGCGAGGCCGCGGCCAACCTGCTGACCATCGACGAGATCGACCCCTTCGGCAAGATCCCGGAGTTCAAGTTCTGCGCCGTGCAGGTGGAGCCGCTGGGGGTGCGCGCGTGACCGAGGTGACCGACCGGGCCGCCGAGGTCAGGTCGCGCCGGGTGCCGGGTGTGGAGGCGCGGGCCGGGAAGTTCCCCGGGCCGTCGCTGATCCCCGCGCTGAACACGATCCAGGCCCGGCTGGGCTGGCTCCCGCGCGAGGAGCTGGAGCGGCTCTCCCGCGATGCCCGCCGCCCGCTGTACGAGATCGAGGGCCTGATCTCCTTCTATCCGCACTTCCGCACCGAGCCGCCCCCCACCGTGGCCCTGCACGTCTGCCACGACCTGTCGTGCTTCCTGCGCGACGGCGAGGCCCGGCTGGTCGAGTTGCGCGAGCGCTACGGCGGGGACGCCGAGGTCGAACTGGGCGAGGTGTCCTGCCTGGGCCGCTGCGACAGCGCACCCGCGGTGGCAGTGAACGAGCGGCCGGCACCGATCGAGGACACCGACACGCTCGTCGCCGCCGCCAGGGCCGGCGACGTGGGCGCCACTCCGGCGAACCTTCGCACCGAGCCGTGGCCGAACGACCCCTACCCGGCCGGGTCCGGGGTCGCCGAGCGGTACACCACGCTGCGCGCGCTGCTGGCCGGAGCGCTCGACGCGGACACGATCGTGCAGACCCTGAAGGACTCCGGGCTCCGCGGGATGGGCGGAGCCGGGTTCCCGACCGGTCAGAAATGGGCGCTCGTGCGGAGCACCCAACCCGGGGAGGTCAAGTACGCGATCTGCAATGCCGACGAGTCCGAGCCGGGCACGTTCAAGGACCGCCAGATCCTGGCCACGCAACCGCACCTGGTGCTGGAGGGCCTGCTGCTGGGTATGGCGGTGGTCGGCGCCGAGCAGGGCTGGGTCTTCATCCGCCACGAATACGGCCCCGAGGAGCACGTCCTGCGCGCGGAGCTGGACGCGCTGCGCGAGGCCGGCGTCGTCGGGCCGGACGCCTGCGGGAGCGGACGGCGCCTGGACGTCGAGGTATTCGTCTCTCCCGGCGGTTACATCCTCGGCGAGGAGACCGCGCTGGTGGAATGCATGGAGGGCCACCGCGGCGAGCCCCGCAACAAGCCGCCCTTCCCCGGCAACTACGGCCTGCACGGCCGGCCGACGCTGATGAACTCGGTGGAGACGTTCGCCGACGTGCCGGTGATCGTGCAGCGCGGCGCGGAATGGTGGGCCGAGCAGGGCCTCGGTGAGGCGGTGGGCTGGAAGTTCTTCGCCGTCTCCGGGCACGTCGAGCGGCCCGACGTCTACTGCGTGCCGATGGGCACCACCGTGCGCGAGCTGATCCGGCTGGCCGGTGGAGTCAGCGGCGGGCGCGAGGTCGGCGCGGTGCAGCCCGGCGGGGCGTCGTCGAACTTCATCGGCCCGGACAAGCTCGACATGCCGCTCGACTTCGGCACCGCAGTGGAGCACGGCACGATGCTCGGCTCGGGGGCGATGGTCGTGCTGGCCGAGGGCACCGACCTGCTCGCCGCGTCGACCAACGTGCTGCGGTTCTTCCGCAACGAGTCGTGCGGCAAGTGCGTGCCGTGTCGAGTGGGTTCCGCCAAGGCGCACGCGATCTTGCACGATATCGTCGAGGCCGGCTCGGAACTGGACGACGAGCGGCGGGCGCACATCGTGCGGTTGGAGGAGACCATGCGTAAGACCTCCATCTGTGGGCTGGGCCAGGTGGCGCTGGGGCCGGTGGTGAGCGTCCTCGGGCTGAACAAGGGCGGCGCGGCGGCGCGACCGCAGCCTCGCCCGGAGGGGGCCGAGGACCAGCCGGACCGGTGAGTCGCGAGTTCTTCACCGCGAGGACGGTCGGCGAGGCGCTGGCCGGGTTCCGGCCCAGCCGGCGCACCGCCGTCGAGACCGTCGGACTGGCCGAGGCGCTGCGCCGGGTGCCGGCCGCCGATGTGCGCGCGCCGGCGGCGATGCCCGGTTTCGCCCGTTCGACCGTGGACGGCTACGCGGTCCTCGCTGCCGACACCTACGGTGCCTCCGAGAGCCTGCCCTCCTACCTCGACCTGGCCGGCGCGGTCCGCATGGGCAGGCCGCCGACGGTCGCCGTCTCGCACGGCACGTGCGTCGCCATCCCGACCGGCGCGGTGCTGCCCGACGGTGCCGACGCGGTGGTCATGATCGAACACACGGCGGAGACGATGCCGGGCACGATCGAGGTGACCCGGCCGGTCGCCCCCGGCTCCGGACTGGTCCGCGCCGACGAGGACGCCGCGGCCGGCGACGTGCTGGTGGGCGCCGGGCGGCCACTGCGGGCCCCGCAGTTGGGCTTCCTGGCCGCAGCCGGGGTGACGACGATCGCGGTACACGCACGTCCCCGGGTCACGATCGTCTCCACCGGCGACGAGGTCGTTCCACCGGAGACCGCCACGCTCGCGGCTGGTCAGGTCCGTGACGCCACCGCGTCGGCGCTGGCCGGGCTGGTCCGCGACGCCGGCGGGGAACCCGTGGAGGCCGGGATCGTCCCCGACGATCGGGAGGCGCTGAAGTCCACGCTGAGTGATGCGCTCGCCGAGGCCGACCTGGTCGTCGTCTCAGCCGGCTCATCGGTGGGCGCTCGCGACGAGACCGCCGAGGCAGTGGCCGCACTCGGCGATATCTGGTGCCACGGACTGGCCGTCAAGCCGGGCAAACCCACAGTGCTGGCCGAGTGCGCGGGCGTGCCGCTGGTCGGATTGCCCGGCAACCCGCTGTCCGCACTGGTGGTGTTCCGGCTGATCGGCGTGCCGCTGGTGTGGCGGCTGTCCGGGTGCGAGCAGCCGCCACCGGAGCCGACCGTCCGCGCCCGGCTCGGCCGTGATCTGGCCTCGGCCACCGGGCGGCTGGACGTCGTGCAGGTGGCCATCCGCGACGGGGTGGCAGAGCCGCTCTTCGGGCCCTCCGCGCTGCTGTCCGTGCTGGCCCGGGCGGACGGATACCTGATCATCCCCGAACCGGCCACCGGCCTCGACGGTGGCACCGAGGTCGAGGTCATCCTGTACCGATGACGAGTCCGTTCGTGTCTGACATACCCGCCGAGCAGGCTCGGCGGGCGTGGCGGGACGCGTGCGCGGCCGCGGGGTGCCCGTCCCGCGTCGAGGCGGTGGTGCTCCCGGTCGGGAAGGCTGTCGGTCGGGTCACCGCAGAGTCGGTCTGGGCCCGGCGGTCCTCCCCTGCATTCGACTCTGCGGCGATGGATGGCATCGCCGTGCGGGCCGCCGACACCGTCGGCGCCGCGGAGACCACGCCGGTTCTGCTGGACGACTTCGCGGTGGTCGACACCGGCGACCCGCTACCGGCCGGCTACGACGCCGTCGTCATGCGCGAGGACGTGCACCACACCCCCGACGGGCGCGCCGAACTCCGCGCCGCCGTGCCCCCCTACCAGCACGTCCGCTCGATCGGCGAGGACATCAGCGCCACCGAACTGCTGCTCCCCGAAGGTCATCGGCTGCGCCCGGTCGACGTCGCCGCCTGCGCCGCGGCCGGATTGGTCGAGCTGGTGGTGCGCCGCATGCCCCGGGTGGTGATCATCCCGACCGGGAATGAGATCCGCCCGGTCGGCACCGAGCTGGCCCCGGGTGAGATCGCCGACACCAACTCGATGATGCTGGCTGCACAGGCCGCCGAGGTCGGCTGCGAGGCCATGATCACTGGCATCGTCGTCGACGACCCCGCCTTGATCACCAGCGCTGTCCGGGATGCCGCAGTCGACGCCGACCTGGTGATCCTCATCGCCGGGTCGAGTGCCGGCCGCGACGACTACACCGCACAGGTGGTCGCGGCTGCGGGCTCGCTGGCCGTGCACGGCGTCGCGGTGCGTCCCGGGCACCCGGTCGTGCTCGGGACGGTGGCGGGCGAGGTGGCCACCCCGATCCTCGGCGCCCCCGGCTACCCGGTCTCGGCCGCGCTGACCTTCGACATCTTCGCCGCGCCGCTGTTGGCCGCCCTGGAGGGCGCCGCCCCGCGCGAGCGCCCGTCCACCACCGCCCGGCTGGCGCGCAAGCTGGTCTCCGCCATCGGCTCCGACGACTGGGTGCGGGTCCGGCTGGGCCGGGTCGGCGGCGACGTGGTGGCCACACCTCTGCCGCGCGCGGCCGGCGCGCTGACCTCGCTGGTCCGCGCGGACGGCCTCCTGGTCGTGCCGGCCGGGGTGGAGGGCCACCACGCCGGCGAGCAGGTCCGGGTGGAGCTGCTGCGCGGGCTCGCCGACATTGCGCGCACGATCGTTGCGATCGGTTCCCACGACCTGGTCCTCGACATGGCCGCCTCAGCACTGCGGGCGGCCGACCCGTCGATCACCCTGGCATCGTCGAACGTCGGGTCGCTGGGCGGGCTGGTCGCGCTTCGCGACGGGCTGTGCCATCTGGCCGGTTCACACCTGCTCGACCCGGAAACCGGCGAGTACACCCTGCCGTACCTGGACCGGATCTTCGGCCCGGACGCCGACCTGGCCGTGGTTCGGCTCGCGCACCGCGACCAGGGACTGCTTCTCGCCCCCGGCAACCCGCTCGGCCTGACCGGCATCGCCGATCTCAGCCGCCCCGACCTGCGCTACGTCAACCGCCAGCGCGGCGCCGGTACGCGGGTGCTGCTCGACCAGGAGCTGGGTCGGCTCGGCATCGATCCGGCCACCATCAGCGGCTACTCGCGCGAGGAGCACACCCACCTCGGTGTCGCGGCCGCGATCGCTGCCGGCCGTGCCGACACCGGCCTTGGCATCCAAGCCGCCGCCAGGGCGTTCGGCCTGGACTTCGTCCCGGTCGCCCGCGAGCCGTACGACCTCGTGCTGCGCTCAGCGGCACTGGAGGACGAGGTGCTCGGCCCGCTCTGGGCGTTGCTCGACGAGCCCGACTTCCGCGCCGAGGTGGAGAAGCTCGGCGGCTACTCATGTGCCGAGACCGGCCGGCAGATCCGCTAGATCACCGGGAACCCGGACTGACCCGGCCGGCGTCCCGATTTCGACTACGCAGAGTGACATCGACCTGAAAACCGTCGCCGGTCGCGCTCCGTGTGCGGGCCGGCGTCCCGCGAACCGGTGGTGAGCGCCGCCGAGTCGTCGTGACGGCGGGCCGGCCGCCCCGGCGGGCACCGTCTCCGTGCGCCCACGAAAATGGGATTCTGCAGGTCAGGACCGGGTGTGGGGGTCCACCGGGGGAGGCGCCCGGACACCGCGCGGAGTGGGCCACGGTGATCGCGAAGCAGCGCCGAGCAGTGGCTCAACGCGCACGCAGCAACACCTCCAGTAGCCACGGGTCTGCGTTACTCGTTTCACATCGCGCAAACGATTTTGATCTGCGGCTATCACGGAGGGTTGACAGGTCCATGACGGGAGGGTGTGATTTGACTAACAGGGGGGACCGTCTGTCTCGTCGTGGAGGGTCGCTGTGACGAATTCTCCATCCGTTCGCCCCGTCGAAGCCACCGAACCTGAGTTCAAGCCCGGACGAGGGCCGATCGACTGGCTCGGTGGCTGGTGGACGGGGCTCTGGACGCCCGTCGCGCTCCTGGCTGTGGCCTTCGCCCTGAGGGCCTACCAGCAGCCGTTCGCATGGAAGTACGGCATCGACGCCGCCAGTCACGAGTTCCGGGTCTACTGGTGGTCGGTGCTGTTCGTGGGGCTGATCGGAGTCAGCCTCTTCACCCTCGGCTGGTGGGGCTGGCTGATGCGCAGCGGCATGCGCGTCAACCAGAACCCGAGCCACGACGAGGAGGTCCGCCGGATCGCCGTGTTCTGGGGCCTGGTCGGCGCGATCAGCGTCTGCCTCTACATCGAGGCGAGCTTCTGGCCCAACCAGGACGGCGCGTGGCACCAGACCGCGGTGCGCGACACGGCGTTCACGCCGTCGCACATCCCGATGTTCTACTGGTTCTTCCCGCTGGGCATCACGCTCACCATCGGGACCTACCTCTACGGCCGGACCAGGCTGCCGAAGGTCTACGGCGTGGAGAAGGGCTTCCCGTGGTCGTTCGCGCTGCTGATCGCGGCGTCGGTGACCGAGATGATGCAGGTCGCCATGAACGAGTGGGGTCACAGCCTGTGGATCACTGAGGAAATCTTCGCAGTCCCGTTCCACTGGCCGTTCGTCTGGTACGGCTGGCTGGCCTCGGGCATCTTCGCTCTCTGGGCCGAGACGCTGATCCGGCTGCTGGGGATCGAGGGCGAGATCGCCGCGGAGACGTCCGCCGAGGCCGTGGCGTAGGCAGGCAAGAGCTCTACGCGGGGTAGACGGAGCGCCCCGCGGCGGATTCCCGGGAGCGAGTGTCCGCCGTGGGGCCGCCTGCGTTCCGCAGGCGCAAACGGTGACGACGGCCACGCCTCGGCGTGGCCGGGCTTCACCAAGGCGGTGTTCGTCCACCTGATCGGCTCCCGGCCGACGGGCCCTACGGATGTACTACGGCACAACCGGTCATATCCACATCCATCGCTCGAAGAACGGGTGGTGCGCCCACGATGACGACCGAGACCCCGACTCTCACCGCTGACCTTGCTGCGCGAGGTCGCGCCGCGGAGCTCCGTGCTCTGCTGGACAAGCCCTACAAGTACATCGACCGCAAGTGGGACTTCTTCTTCTGGGCCACCGCGGCCTTTGTCGTGGGCGCTGCGGCCGACATCACCAAGCAGCTGTTCGCCGGCGACTGGGACTTCTGGAGTGACTGGAAGGACGTCCAGTGGTGGCCGATCGTCACGCCGTTCGCGGTGATCATCATCCCGTCGGCGCTGCAGTACATCCAGTGGCTGGCCTGGAAGATGCCCACGGGCTTCGTCTACACGGCACTGTGCTTCTGGGTCTGTGTCGAGCTGGGACGCTTCCTGCAGTGGAAGATCTTCGTCTACTACCCGATGAACTTCGTCTGGCCGGCGACGATCATCCCGGGGGCGATCTTCGCCGACTGGGTGCTGTTGAAAACGAAGAGCTTCATCCTCACATCAGTCATCGGCGGCATGGGGTTCGCGTTCCTCTTCTGGTTCGCGAACTACACCATGCTGTCGCCGCTGCTTCAGCCCACCACCTTCATGGGCCACACGCTCACGCTGGCCGACGTCCAGGGAATCGAGTACGTACGAGCACAGACGCCTGAGTACCTGCGGCTGGTCGAGCAGGGCTCGCTGCGGACCTTCCTGGGCCAGACGCTCTACGTGACGCTCGTCTTCGGGTCCACGGTGGCCATCGCCGGGTACTGGGTCGGCCAGTTCCTCGGCCGGATGCTCGCCATCTGGCCCATCGGCAAGTTCATGAAGAAGGTCTGAGCGGGCAGGAGGCACGCAATGAAGCGCATCATCGGTGTGTTGCTCGCCAGTGCCGCCCTTCTGTTCGTCGGGGCCTCACCCGCCTTCGCCCACGGTGAGGAATCCCAGGAGGCCTGGCTGCGGCTGAACAGCGTGGGCTGGATGGACGTCCAGTTCTCCGGAGGCACGCCTCAGAGCAACGGCGACGTCTGGGTGAACCAGGGCGACGAGTTCAAGATCACAGGCACCGCCAAGATCCTGGAGACGTGGCCCAGGACGCTGGGCGCGCCGACCGAGGGATTCATCAACGTTGTCTCCCCCGGGCCGGTCATCCTGGTCAAGAACCGTGTGATCAACGGCGTGCAGGCCCCGCACTCGATCTACATCAACAAGGGAGGGGTCTACAACTTCGAGCTCACCCTGCAGGCGAGGATCCCCGGCCGCTACCACATCCACCCCAGCTTCGCGGTCCACGGGGCCGGCACGCTGATCGGGCCCGGGCAGTGGTACGAGGTGAGGAGCACCGCCGCCGGGTTCACCAACCCGGTGACCCTCTACAACGGCACCACGGTCAACCTGGAGAACTACAAGGTCTGGTGGATCTTCGGGTTCACGTTCGTCGGCTTCATCATCGGCATGGTCTGGCTCCTGTGGTGGATCTGGCCGAAGCCGACCGTCTCTCGTCTGGCCATCACCAGCCAGCTGTCGGTCAACGACGACGGCGGTGATGCGGTGGGCCTGGTGACCAAGCGGGACCACCGGGCGATGGACGCGATCATGCTGGTGACCGTGCTGTTCGTGGCGATCGGGATGATCTGGCAGTCCGTCGCCTACCCGACGAAGATCCCCCTGCAGGTGGACCGGTTCGCGATCGCCGGCGCTCCGCAGCCGGTGCCCTTCGCCACCGCCGCGGGCACGGAGATCACGCTGGACAACAAGACCAACACCTACGCGATGAAGGTCAACCTGACCGCGACCGGGACCAACGACGTGACCATCAACGCCGTCCACATGGCCAACATCACGCTGACACCGGTGACCGGCGACGTGTCGCTGTCGCCGAACGCCGACGTGCCCGCGGGTCAGGTGGCGATCAGCCCCTCGGCGGTGGTGCCGGCGGGCCAGACGGTCGCGGTCACCCTGCGGTTGCCACGCGCCTACCTCGACTCGCTGAAGCTCATTCCGGTGCAGAACGCCAACAGCAGCGTGGCGGGCGTGCTGGAACTCTCCAGCGGCGGGGAGACGCAATTCGAGACAGTCTATGGAGAGATGAACACCCTGTTCGCCTAGCAGCACGGCGGACCTCGATGCAGCGAACGAGGGCAGGAGGAGCAGGCACATGATGTACGCGCAATGGTTGGCACACGGAGGTGCGGCCGATGCCGGGCCTGTGCTGGTCATGCTCGTGCCGGCCGGGATCTTGTACGGGATAGGTCTCCTTCTTGTCTTTATTCCGATCGTGCGGGCGATCAATCAGCCTCCACCCAGCGAGGCCGACAAGTTGGCCTCCCAGATGCTGGGCGAGGAGGAGGCCCAGGAGATGGCCCGCAAGTCCCGGCGCCTGCGCTCCATCAGGCGCAGGGAGGCACGCGAGGTCCTCGGCGAGGATGCCGACCGCGACGGTGCGGTCGGCGTCCGAGCCGGCGCCAACGACGCGAGCTGAGGCCGGTCCCGGCCGGGGCCTCGTGGGCGGGGCCCCGGTCTCGGCTGCCGGATTCACGGGTTGATCGGAGAGGAGCCGGATGGAGCAGGAGCAGGTGATCTCCCCATCCGCGCGAAGGGCTGGGGAACTGGATCGCCTGCTCGCGCCCGCCGTGTTCGCGGGCATGGTGGCGGTGTGCCTGGCCGGGCTCGCCGGGATGATCGTCAGCTGGATCGCGGGCAGCGGGTTCTTCACCCCGGTGTACGGGATCACCGCGTCGATCTCCCCGGGGACCGTGGTCCAGTCGATCCATCAGGCCCAGGGCGGTGACGCCTTCTACGTCGCCCGCGACCCGCTCGTGGCCGGCAGTGCCGTCGCGCTGACCGCGGGCGGGACGCTCGCCATGCTGTTCATCCCCCTCGGCCGCCGCCTGCCGCCACGGTGGCCGATCGCCGTCCCGGCGGGCATCGGCTATGCCCTGCTGGTGATGTGTGTCCTCACGCTGATCGGACTGCCGACCGCGACCCGTCTGGCGGCGGCGTCCCGGCCGTTGACGGACCAGTCGTCGGCCGTGGGCTGGGTGATCCTGCTCGTGGAGTACGGCGTGTACGGCGCCGCGCTCGGCACGTGGGTCGTGCTGCGACCCGGCGATCTTCGGCACCGCCTTCCGGGCCGGAAGGGAGGCGCCGCGGCG
Organism: Actinomycetota bacterium; assembly: GCA_046734255.1. Taxonomy (GTDB): domain Bacteria; phylum Actinomycetota; class Actinomycetes; order Actinomycetales; family Kineosporiaceae; genus JBKPQU01. Next base: position 3,971 of record JBKPQU010000176.1, on the reverse strand, counting down.
AGTTGAGGAGACAGGCCGCCGGCCACCTCCGCAGAACCGGCACGCAGCCGCGCCGGAAGGACAGCGTCGAGGCATCAGCACCGATCCCGCGCCAGCGGGTGACAAGGAGGCGGAAGGTGAAGGACGGAAAGTTCGTCTTCGACTGCCACACCGGGTTCTGGGACGCCAGTCAGGACAACTGCAAGAACCAGTACGGTGAGGCCTTCATCGAGACGTTCTACGCGTTCCACAACGGCTTCAACCCGGCTGGGCAGTCGCAGTGGACCATGGACTACGAGGGCGAGTTCCGCAAGACCGACCCGGACTGGTACCTCGACAACATGTTCGTCCGGGGTGCCGCGGACATGTCGATCCTGTCCACCCAGGTCCTGATGGACTTCTACCACGAGGGTTTCGTACGGGCGGAGCGCAACAAGGAGATGGCGGCCCGGGCCCCGAACCGGATCATCCCGCTCGGCGGCGTGGACCCGCGGGCGAAGGACGCCGTGGGTGAGGTCGAGCGGCAGGTGACCGAGCTCGGGATGCGCGGCTTCAAGTGGTACACCGCCGAGTGGCGCGGTGAGTCCCGCGGCTGGAAGGCCAACGACCCTGCCGTCTTCCCCTGCTACGAGAAGTGCATCGAGCTCGGCATCCACAACGCGCACTTCCACAAGGGCCCCGCGGTGGAGCCGCTGGCGCTGGACCGCTTCGACGTGCGCGACCTGGACGAGCCGTCGACGCTGTACCCCGAGATCAACTTCATCGTCGACCACGTCGGCCTGCCGCGCCTCGACGACTTCTGCTGGATCTCCGCGCGCAGCCCGAACCTGTACGCCTCGCTGGCCGTGGCGCTGGCCTTCGTGCACAACCGCCCGCGGTTCTTCGGCAACGTCATGGCGAACCTGCTGTTCTGGCTCGGCCCGGACCGGATCTGCTACGGCACCGACTTCCCGATCTGGTACCCGCACTGGCAGCTGGACGACTTCATGGCGTTCCAGATCCCCTCGGACCTGGAGGACGAGTACGGCGTCTCGCTGACCGACGAGATCAAGGAGAAGATCATCGGCGGGAACATCGCCCGGCTGTACGGCATCGACGTCGAGGCCAAGAAGGCGGAGCTCGCCGACGACGAGTTCTCCCAGCGTCGCGCGGAGTACCTGGCGTCCCAGCCGCAGGAAACGGCCGGGGCGGGAGTCGCGGGGACGTGACCGACACCGCCCGGGTGGACCTCGAGGCGGTGATCGCGGCCGCCGGCTCGGTCCAGGACCCGGAGATCAGGCGGACCCTGACCGAGATGGATCTGATGGACGGGGCGGAGGTGGACGAGAAGGGGCGGGTCAAGGTCCACTACCACCTCACGTCGCCGCTGTGCCCGTCCGCGTTCGCGATCCAGATCGGTCAGGAGGTCCGTCGCCGGGTGCTCGGAGTCCCGGGGGTGACCGAAGCTCAGGTGGTCATCCAGGACCACTTCATCGCCGCCGAGATCGCCGCCAAGGTCAACGAGGGTGAGGTCGTCGGCGCATGAGTTCGACCGCGCGCGCAGTGGTCGACAAGGCGCTGTCCGGACGCCGGGAGGCGGCGTTGCTGTCCGAGCCGTCGGTGGCGCGGATGGCGGAGCTGCTGGCGGTCCGCTGCCGCGAACCGGTCTGGGTCCGCACCTGCGTGGTGACCCTGGACCGGTTCGCGGAGCTGGCGGCGCCGGAGGGCCTCGGCCGGCTGCTGGAGGCCGCCCGGCAGGACCCGTCGGTGGCCGAGGAGGCGTTGCGGGTCTTCGCGCGCCGCCTTCCGCCGTGCACCGACACCCAGCTGTCCGCCCTGTGCATCGGCCCCAAGGTCTGGCTGCGGATCAGCGGGGTCCCGGTGGCGTGGCGGGCGGTGGCCGACGCGCCGGAGGCGATCACCCGGACCGCCGGGCTGGGCCGGGGACGCCCCGACGACCCGGGCCGGCTCGTGATGCTCGCAATGATCAACAGTGGGCTGTCCGCCGAGGAGGTGCTGTCGCTGCGGATCGGTGACGTCGGCAGCATCGACTCCGGCGGCCTGCTCGTCCCAGACCGCCACGCGGACCCGATGGCGGTCGGCTACACGCCGGCCGGCGGGTCGCCGGACCAGCGCCTGCTCACGTTCCTGAACTTCGAGGCGCGGGTGGCGCTGGCGACGTCCTGGGCGGCGCGGGTGCTCGCCGGCGAGGCGCTGTCGGACGACGCACCCCTGGTTGCCGCGCCGGACGGCTCGCCGGGCGCGGACGCCGTGCGCCGGGCGAGGTCCCGGCACGAGGCGCTGATCGAGGCCGGCAACGACCTCAACGTGTTCATGTGCAGGATGACCGGTGACTTCTTCCGCGAGTGGGGGATGCCGGGCAGCCGGTTCTCCGCTCGCGGCCCTTCCCCCGAACTCGCCTCTGGAGAGGAGCTGAGCCCGCAATGAAGGCTGTTCGCGTGCACGCCTACGAGGAGCGCCCCACGGTCGACGAGGTGCCCGAGCCGACGATCACCGGTCCGCACGACGTGATCGTGAAGATCGGCGGGGCCGGCCTGTGCCGCACCGACCTGCACATCATCGAGGGCCAGTGGGCCGACCGGTCCGGGGTGGAACTGCCCTACGTGATCGGCCACGAGAACGCGGGCTGGGTGCACGAGGTCGGCCAGGCGGTGACCAACGTCGCCCCGGGCGACACCGTGATCGTCCACCCACTGATCACCTGCGGGCTGTGCCTGGCCTGCCGCGCCGGCAACGACATGCACTGCGCGAACGGCCAGTTCCCCGGGATCAACGTCGACGGCGGCATGGCCGAGCTGCTCAAGACCAGCGCCCGCTCGGTGGTCAAGCTCGACCCGTCGCTGCAGCCCGAGGACGTCGCCGCACTGGCCGACGCGGGCCTGACCGCCTACCACGCGGTGAAGAAGGCCGTGCCGCTGCTCTACCCGGGGACGACTCTCGTGATCATCGGCGCGGGCGGTCTGGGCCACATCGGCATCCAGTCGGCCAAGGCGCTGACCGCGGCCAAGGTCGTGGTGGTCGACCCGAACGATGCCGCCCTGAAGCTCGCCGGTGAGCTGGGCGCCGACGTCACGGCGAAGAGCGACGGCACGCACGTCGACAAGATCAAGGACATGACCGGCGGCCTTGGGGCCGACGTCGTCCTGGACTTCGTCGGCGAGCGCGGTGCGGAGACCGACGGCTGGGCGATGACCCGCAACAACGGCTCGCACTTCATCATCGGGTACGGCGGCACGGTCAACGTGCCGACGATCGACATCATCAGCACCGAGCGGAACGTGATCGGCAACCTGGTCGGCAGCTACAACGACCTGGCGGAGCTCATGGTGCTGGCCGCGGACGGCAAGGTGAAGCTGCACACGCAGGTCTACCCGCTCGATGCCGTGAACGAGGCGATGGACGACCTGGACGGAGGGCGCCTGCAGGGCCGCGGCATCCTCAAGCCCTAGAGCCTGTCGGCTCTGACTCAGCCGGGCGGTTCGGGGAACTCCCGGCCGTAGCAGCGGGCGATCGACAGGATCGACACCGGCGCGCCGTCCTCGGTGTGCAGCACCTGCTGCACGTCCGGGCGCAGCCAGGCCGAGGACGACCGCTCGTGGCCGGACAGCGCCCCGGGGTCGGTCTGCGGCGCGGAGGTGGCCGACAGCAGGACGTCGACCAGCGCCGGGAAGCGCACGAGGAGGATCGCCGCGCGGGCGAGCGAGTCCTGGTCCTCGGCGTGGCCCAGGTGCGCCTGCACGGCCAGGAGCATCCCCCACGTGTTGGCCACCCGCTTGACCAGCCGGGGGTTCGTCGGCAGCAGCGTCGTGTAGCGCTCCAGCAGGTGGTGGGTCCTGGTCGCGGTCGCCTCCTCGCCGGCCTCGAGCTGCGCGCGCTCCGGTCCCGGCGTGGCGACCGGGCCGCCGGCCTCGGCCTGGACGACGTCCCGCGCGACTGCCGCCGTCACCGCTCGACCCGCGGCCCGGCGCACCATGTCGCGCAGCGGCCAGCGA
>JBKPQU010000175.1:0-4041 GCA_046734255.1 Actinomycetota bacterium | reverse complement strand
GCCCGAGGCCGCGGGCGCGCCGGGATCTGCGGCGCCCTCGCCGCTCGCGCGCCCGCCGCGGCCGGTCACACCAGCGCTCGGACGCTCAGGTGGATCGTCGACCACCTCGTCCGCCAGCAGGTCGAAGCGCAGGTCGTCCATCCACGTGCCGTCCCTCATCACGCTGGCCGCCCGGTCCACCCCGGCCGGGCGGAACCCCGCCTTCTCCGCGACCCGCCGCGAGGCGACGTTGTCCGCCGAGGCCCGGATCAGCAGCCGGGTCAGCCCCAGCCCGCCCTCCTCGCGCGGGATCGCCGCGTACCGGCAGGCCGTGCGCACGGCCTGCGTGGTCGCGCCCCGCCCGCGCGCCGCCGGGTGTGCCCAGTACCCCAGCTCGCCGCTGGTGGAGGCGCCGGCCCGGAGCCCGAAGAGCCCGAGCTCCGCGACCATGTCGCCGGCCGCGTCCTCCACCGCCCAGTACATGGACGACCCCGTGGCCTGCTCCGCCTGGATCATCTCCAGGTGGGCGCGCGCGTCCTCGGTCGTGTACGGCGTCGGCAGTTCGGTCAGCCAGCGCTGCGTCTGCGGGTCGGCGCACGCCTGCGTGATCCGGTCCAGGTCGGTCTCCCGGTGCACGCGCAGGGTGTGCGCGGCCGCGCGCAACGTCGGCGGCGAGTACCAGGGATGCGCGGGCGCCATCGGCTCGCCGCGCAGCAGCGACCCCACCCAGGCGTCCCTGCGCCCACCCCGCTGCAGGAGCAGACCCCGCACCGTTCCCTCCACCCGGAACCCGGTCGCCCAGGCCACCCGGCGGCTCGGCCAGTTGCCGACGTGCGCACGCCAGTGCACGACGTGCAGGTCCAGCGCCCGGAAGCCCCAGGACAGGTACAGCCGCACCGCCCGGCTCATCACCCCGCGGCCACGGGCCCTCGGATGAAGCCCGAAGCCGATCTCCGCCCCGCCGGTGCCGTCCGGGCGGAGGTCCAGGCTGCCGGCATACCCGTCCTCGGTGTCCACGGCGAGGGTGAGCTCCTCCCCGGACGTCCAGGCCGGTTCCCGGCCCGCCAGGAACTCCTCGGCGTGGCGGCGCTGGTAGCGGGCGGGCACCGTCGTCCACAGCTGCATCAGCGGATCGCGGCACTGCTCGACCATGGGCGGGACGTCGTCCGGCCGGTGCGCGCGCAACGTCACCGTGCCGTCGGTGAGGGTGGGCATGCGGGGCGGGGGCGGCATGCCCCCAGCATGCCGGAGCGCGCAAGCTACAGCGCGTCGCGCCCGGACAGGTACGGCCGGAGAACCTCGGGCACCCGGACGTGGAGGTCGGGGGTCTGGAAGTTCTCCACCAGCGCCGCGAGCAGCCGCGGCGTTGCCACCGCCGTGTTGTTCAGCGTGTGCACGAACCGCACGCCGTCGGCGTCCCGGTAGCGCAGGTTGGCCCGCCGGGCCTGCCAGTCGTGCAGGCTGGAGCAACTGTGCGTCTCCCGGAAACGCTGCAGCGACGGGAACCAGGTGTTGATGTCGTTCATGCGGAACTTGCCCGGGCCCATGTCCCCGGTGCAGCACTCCACCACCTCGTAGTGCAGCCCGAACGCCTGCAGGATGGCCTCCGCGGTGCCCAGCAGCTCGGCGTGCCAGCGGGCGGACTCGGCGTCGTCGGCAGCGCAGAGCACGAACTGCTCCACCTTCTCGAACTGGTGCACGCGCAGCAGGCCGCGGACGTCGCGGCCGGCGCTGCCGATCTCGCGGCGGAAGCACGGCGAGATGCCGGCGTAGAGGATCGGCAGCCGGGCGGCGTCCAGGATCTCTCCGGAGTGCAGGCCGACCAGCCCCACCTCGGAGGTCCCGGCGAGGAACAGGTCGTCGGCGGGCAGCGCGTACGTCTCGTCGCGACCCTTGGGGAACTGGCCGCTGCCGACCAGCGGCATCTCCTTGACCAGCGACGGCACACCGATCGGGGTGAAGCCGCGCTGGATCAGCTGCTCCAGGGCGTAGGAGTGGATCGCGCGCTCCAGCAGCACCATGTCCCCGGTCAGCGCGTAGGCGCGCTCGCCGGAGATCGTGCGCGCCCGGGCGAACTCGGCCCAGCCACGGCGCTCGATCAGGTCCACGTGGTCCAGCGGCTCGGTCTCGAAGACCGGCGCGGTGCCCCAGGTCCGGATCACGACGTTGTCGGACTCGTCGACCCCGATCGGCGTCCCGCTCCACGGCGGCATCGGGGTGAGCAGCAGCAGGGCGTTCAGCCGCGCCGTGGTCTCGGCAAGCGCCTCGCGGGAGGCGCGCAGCTGGGTGTCGAAGGCCTCGTGCTGGGCGCGCAGCCGCGTGCGGGTCTGCTCGTCAGCGGCGGCGAACTCCTTGGCGAAGCTCTTCCGCCGGGCCTGCGCCTCGTCCACCTCGTGCTGCAGCTTGCGCACCAGCCCGTCGAGGTGCAGCAGCTCGTCGACGTCGAGATCGATGCCTTTGACCCGGACGGCCTCGCGCACCACGTCGGGGTTCTCGCGGATGAAACGCCTGTCCAGCATGGGTCAGCCCAGTCCTCGCTCGGCGTGCACGGGATCCTCGGCCGCGTCAGGAGGGACCCGCGCAGCCGGGCTGCGGACCCCCGGACCCGGGATCTGGCCCGGCTCGACCCCGTGTCGCGTCGCCGGCACGTCGTCGGCAAGGCCGCGATCAGGCTACCAGCCGCCCCCATGCCACCCGCATGCTCACACCCGAGCCGACTGCGGCGTGAGCCCGGGCGCGCGGGTGAGCCCACACGGCCGGGCGGGATGCGCCAGGGTCGGCTCGATCCCGTCCTGATCTGTCTACGATGGCCGGGGCACGACCTGGTGCCGCCACTCGTCTTGCCTGATGGCGGCTCGCCCTTTCCGGGGTGCCGCCCGCACAGGCGGCCGGTACGGGGTTCCGGGCCGTGAGCGTCCATCCGGGGCCGCCGCCGGCGCCGGCCGAGATCTGGGAGACATCCTCGTGGTCAAGATCGTCGAGAAGCTGCTGCGGGCGGGGGAGGGTCGCACCCTCAAGCGGCTGGCGGGGGTGACGGCGCAGGTGAACGCGCTGGAGGAGGACTTCCTCCGGCTGACCGACACCGAACTGCGCGAGGAGACCGAGCGCTACAAGGCCCGGCACGCCGACGGGGAGTCGCTCGAGGACCTCCTCCCGGAGGCGTTCGCGCTGGTCCGGGAGGCGGCCAAGCGGACGCTCGGCCAGCGTCACTTCGACGTCCAGATCATGGGTGGCGGCGCGCTGCACCAGGGGAACATCGCCGAGATGAAGACCGGCGAGGGGAAGACGCTGGTGGCCACGCTGCCGGCGTACCTGAACGCGCTGACCGGCCGCGGGGTGCACGTCGTCACGGTCAACGACTACCTCGCCGGTTACCAGTCGGAGCTGATGGGACGCGTCTACCGGTTCCTGGGGCTGTCGGTCGGCTGCATCCTCTCGCAGATGCAGCCCGACGAGCGGCGCGTGCAGTACGGCGCCGACATCACCTACGGCACCAACAACGAGTTCGGCTTCGACTACCTGCGCGACAACATGGCCTGGACCGCGGGCGACCTCGTCCAGCGCGGGCACGCCTACGCGATCGTCGACGAGGTGGACTCGATCCTGATCGACGAGGCGCGGACGCCGCTGATCATCTCCGGGCCGGCCGACCAGCCGACGAAGTGGTACACGGAGTTCGCCAAGCTGGTCACCCGGATGCGGTCGGACCTCGACTACGAGGTGGACGAGAAGAAGCGCACGGTCGGCATCCTCGAACCCGGGATCGAGAAGGTCGAGGACTACCTGGGGATCGAGAACCTCTACGAGAGCGTCAACACCCCCCTGGTCGGGTTCCTGAACAACGCGGTCAAGGCCAAGGAGCTGTTCAAGCGGGACAAGGACTACGTGATCCTGAACGGCGAGGTCCTGATCGTCGACGAGCACACCGGGCGCATGCTGCCGGGCCGCCGCTACAACGAGGGGATGCACCAGGCGATCGAGGCCAAGGAGGGTGTGGAGATCCAGAGCGAGAACCAGACTCTCGCCACGATCACTCTGCAGAACTACTTCCGGATGTACGAC
>JBKPQU010000174.1:0-9025 GCA_046734255.1 Actinomycetota bacterium | reverse complement strand
GTCGTCGGGTTGGTCAGATCGCGGACAACGCTATGGACACCGCGAAGCCCACCGCCACCAGCGATCCCGTGAACACTCCCTCGACCTCGTAGGCCTCGGGGAGCAGGGTGTCGGCCACCATCGCCAGCAGCGCGCCGGCCGCGAACGCCTGAACGATCGCGCCGGTGAAGCCACTCGCCGGATCCAGCAGGACGAAACCCAGGGCGGCGGACAGGGCGGAGGCGGCCACCACCGCCAGCCACATCAGGTCGACCCTTCGCTCCGGCCATCCGGCGGCCTTCAGTCCGCTGGACGACGACATGCCCTCGGGCAGGTTGGACAGCACCACGCCCGCGAGCAGCGAGACGCTCACCCCGCCCTGCAGGACGGTCAGGCCGAGCACGAACGACTCGGGGATCCCGTCCAGGATCGACCCGAGCACGATGGCCTGCGCCGACCCTTCCGCCTGCGCACCGGTGGGGTCCTTGCGCTCCGCGGCCCCGCGGCGGTCCAGCAGCCAGTCCCCGACGGTGAAGGTCGCCGCCCCCACCAGAACCCCCAGCCCCACCCAGGCGACCGTCTGGGTCTTGACGGCCTCGTCGACCAGTTCGAAGGCGACCGAACCGATCAACAGGCCGCTGCCCAGCGCCATCACGATCGCGATGAAGCGGCGGCCCGGTGCGAACCGGTAGGCGATCATCGCGCCGATCAGCAACGCCGAGGCGCCGAGCGCTCCCCAGAAGAATGCCGCCGCCATCCCACCGCCTACGATCACTGCCACGGGCAGCGATCAGTGTGTCGTTCCCGCGTCCGGGTCACCAGGCGACGAGCGGAGGGAGGGGCGCGATGTTCATCGCGACGATCGAGGAGTCCGCGGCCGAGAGCGGCCTCGCACAGTGGTACGAGCAGCAGCGCAACCTCTGGGGCTACCTGCCGAACTACGCGCCCGCCTTCGCCACCCGGCCCGAGGTGGCCGCGGCCTGGACGCAGCTGAACATGGCCGTCCGCGGGGGGATGGACCGGCGGCGGTTCGAGCTGGCGACCGTCGCGGCGTCCCGGGCACGGTCGTGTACCTACTGCCTCGCCGCGCACTCGAAGTTCCTCCGCGACGCCTGCAGCGACGAGCCCACGATGCGCGAGCTGGCCGCCGACCCCAGCGGGTCGTCGCTGGACGCCGTCGACGCCGCCGTGGTCGGCTTCGCCGGCCTGGTGGCCACCGACCCCGCCTCGGTCACCGCGGACGACGTCCAGCACCTGCGGGACCTGGGATTGAGCGACGCGGACGTCGCCGACATCATCTTCGCGGTCGCGGCTCGGTGCTTCTTCGCGACCGTGCTGGATGCGACCGGCGCCGAGGCCGACCACCAGCTCGCCGCCACCTTCGACCCCGGCCTGCGGGACAGCTTCGCCGTCGGCCGGCCCTTCGCGGAGGCTCCCGGAGGTCCCGGCGATTGAGTCGCCGGAACCCGGGCGGCGCCGCGGTCAGTGGCCGTGGTGGTACTGGTGCACGACGGCGTGCCCCTTGCCGCGGCCGATCATCCACCGGTTCACCGGCAGCGTGACGACGAACGCCACGACGAGCGAGAAGGCCAGCGACCCCCAGAACAGGGGACTGGTCAGGCCGGCGTCCATCGCGCCGGGCACGAGGAGCACGACGGCGTTGTCGAGGAGCTCCATCACCGCGATCGAGACTGTGTCGGCGGCCAGCGCCACGCGCAGCGCGTCCCGGAAGCCGACGCCCTGCCGCAGCACCCCGCGCATCGTCAGCGCGTAGCCGAACACGAACGCCAGCGCGATCGACAGCGCCACGGTGGCCGCATTGCTCAGGCCCGCCGCGATGCCGATCACCATGCCGGAGACCTCGCCGATCGCGCACCCGGTCAGGCAGTGCAGCGTGGCCTGCGTCGCCGCCGTCCAGGTCACCTCCGCCGGCACGTCCGTCGTCGCCACGGCATCCAGCATGCGCCACCGGCGGTCGCGGGTGGCAGGCTGTCCGGCATGGCTGGATCGGATCCCAAGGCGGACCTCCACCGCTACCTGCAGGCCGGCCGCGAGGCGCTGCTCTGGAAGCTCGAGGGGCTGTCCGAGTACGACGTCCGGCGCCCGATGGTGCCCACCGGCACCAACCTGCTCGGCCTGGTCAAGCACGTGGCCAGCGTCGAGGCCGGCTACCTCGGCGACAGCTTCGGCCGGCCGTTCGGCGAGTCGTTCCCCTGGTTCGAGGACGGAGCCGAGCCCAACGCCGACATGTGGGCCGCCGCCGACGAGTCCCGCGAGCAGATCGTGGCGCTCTACCGCCGGGTCTGGGCGCACTCGGACGCCACGATAGAGGCGCTGCCGCTCGACGCGATCGGATCGGTCCCGTGGTGGCCGGAGGACCGTCGCGAGTCGACGCTGCACCGGATCCTCATCCACATGATCGCCGAGACGCACCGGCACGCCGGGCACGCCGACATCGTCCGCGAGCTCATCGACGGCGCCGCCGGTCTCCGCGCGGGCAACGACAACATGGCCCCGGGGGACCAGGCCTGGTGGGAGAGCTACCGCCGCCGGCTGGAGGACGTGGCGCAGCAGGCCGGCGGGCGCTGAGCCCGCCGGCCTGTGTGACGTCGCCTCGGGGTCAGAGGCGCAGCGCCTGCTGCTTCAGCTGGTCGAACTCGGCCGGCGTGATCTTCCCGCTGTCCCTGAGCTCGGCCGCCTTCGCGATCTCATCGGCGGCGGAACGGCCGCTGACCACGCCGGGCTGCCTGCTCATCGCCGCCAACTCCGCCTCGGTCGGCTTCGGCCTGGCGATCACGTAGATCAGGATTCCGAGGAAGGGCAGGACGACGATCAGGAGGATCCAGCCCGCCTTGCCCCAGCCGGACAGGTCGTTGCGCCGGAAGATGTCCGCGAAGATCGCGATGAACATCCAGATGAGGATGAACCAGAAGAAGAACACCACCATCGACCACAGGACATCGCCGAACGTCCAGTTACTCACGATCGCTTGCTCCTCCCACCTCGGACCTGATCATGGCCCGAATCGTTCACGAGACCCAGGGTGAACGGCGTCACCCGCAGAGGGTGAGATCGTCGGCAGCTGCGCCGCCGCGACCGGGCAGCGCCCGGCTTTTCAGGTGAATACGCCAAAATAAGTACATAACGTTCACCCATCGCGGATGGTGACAGCCCGGCAGCGGAGCGGCAAGATCGTGTCGTGATCCCGAATGTCTGAGGCGGGCAGCGGCGCCCAGGCCTCCGGTCCGGCGCCGGTCAACAACCGGCTCGCCGTCCTGCTGGCGATGGCGATGTTCGTGCTGGTCGTCGACACGTCCCTGATGAACGTGTCCATCTCGGCGGTGGTCCACGACCTGGGGACGACGGTCAGCGGCGTCCAGTCCGCGATCGCCCTCGAGGCGCTGGTGTCGGCCGCGTTCATCCTCATCGGCAGCAAGGTCGGGGACCTCTTCGGGCGCAAGCGGGCGTACATCCTGGGCCTGCTGGGGTACGCCGTCGGTGCCGTGGCGATGACGCTGGCCCAGGGCCTCACCGCGATCATCATCTTCTGGGCACTGATCGGTGGGCTGGGCGCCTCGCTTCTGCTGCCGGCGATGCAGTCGCTGATCCACGGCAACTTCGAGGGCGCGGCCCAGCAGAAGGTGTACGCGCTCGTGGGGGCGGCAGCCGCGATCGCCGCGGCGGTCGGACCGCTGCTCGGGGGCTTCATCACCACGTTCCTGTCGTGGCGTGTCGCGTTCGCGCTCGAGGCCGTGGTGATCGCCATCGTGCTGTCCGGGGTCAGGCTGGTCCGCGATGTCCCCTATACCGGACCTCGCGAGGTCGACATCGTCGGTGCGGTCCTCTCCGTCCTGGGGATGGGCGGCATCGTGCTGGGCATCCTGGTCTGGCAGGAGGGCGGCGAATCGGTCGCGCTGCTCCTGGTGATCGGCGGCGCGGCGCTGGCGGCGCTGGTCTACTGGCTCGTCCGGCGCAAGCGGGAGCAGAAGCCGACGCTGATCGACCCGGGCCTGTTCAGCTCCAAGCTGTTCACGGCCGGGATCTCCGGCCAGCTGCTGCAGCAGATCGCTCTCGGCGGAATGATGATCGTGCTCCCCATCTACCTGCAGATGGTCCTGGAGTACAACGCCTTGGAGGCGGGACTGTCCCTCGCCCCGCTCTCCCTGACCATGTTCGCGATCGCGCTGCTGGCCGGGAGGAGGGCCGGACGGCGCCGTCCGAGCAGCATCATCCGGATGGGGTTCGCCATGCTGCTGGTGGGCCTGCTGGTGCTGATCCCGATCGTGCCGCGGGCGACGTCCGGCTGGTACTTCCTGATCCCGCTGATGATCGCCGGATGCGGGCTGGGCCTGCTGGTCTCCCAGCTGAACAACTACACGCTCGCGCCGATCTCGGAGGAGCGCGTCAGCGAGGCCGCCGGCGTCAACTCCGCGGGGGGCTCGTTCGGGCTGTCGTTCGGGCTGGCGTTCGCCGGCGCCATCATGCTGGCGACCCTGTCGATCGCCTTCACCAACCTGGCGGCGGACAGCACCGTGCTGTCGCCGGCCGAGCAGCAACAGGTCGCCACCGCGCTCGAGGACGACGCGGAGCTGATGACCAACACCGAGCTCGAGAAGACTCTCGCCGGGCAACCCGAAGCGACCCAGCTGGAGATCATCCGGATCAACACCGACGCCCGGCCGCTCGCCCTCCAGGTGGCCCTGCTGATCCCGATCATCGCGGCCCTCCTCGGGCTGCTCAACTCCTTCCGCATGAAGCGGCTGCCCGACCCCGCACCATCGGCCAATACCGAGGGGATGACCCTCGGCTGAATCGAGGAGCGGCATGAGCGCGTCCCTGCTGGCGGTCCTCAACGACGCCGAGCGGTTGCTGGTCGCCGAGACCGATCGGGCCGAGCTCGCCGCGCTGGACGAGGACGCCGCGATCGAGGTGGAGACCCGGATCAGGCGCGCGCGCAACAAGTACGTCGGCCAGTACCGCCGTGGCGCCAGTGCCGCAGTGCGCGAGCGCGGCGGCCGTGGCAGGGCGCGCCCGGAGAACAGGCGTGCCGCCATGAAGGCCGAGGTGTTCGAGGACGCCTTGGCTCGGGTGAGCCGCCGGGTCGCGACCCTCGCCCGTCAGTCGGCCGCGGAGTTACGGGCGGAGCGGCTCGCATCCGCAAGGGCGGCGAAGCGAGCCAGCCCAGCCCCGGGGGCGAAGGCCCCTTCCTCGGGCCGGACGAGAACTCCGCCTACCGGAGAGCGTACGGGGGAGAGGACCCCGCGCTCGCCCGCGGCCGAGAAGCGGCGGGCGAGCACGCGTGCCGCGGGTGACCGCCGGCAGGCCAGGAGGGACAGCCGCTGAACCGCTCCGGCGCCGATCGTCGTGGCGGGAAGATCAGCACGACCGGTAGACGTAGCCGGCGGTGCCCCGCGGGACGACGTCCCGGTCCCGCATGCCCGATATGTCCCCTTCTCCGACGTCAGATCATGACGAACCGGGCGTGTACGCGAGGGTGTACAGACCGGCGTTGTAGTCCGTGATGTACATGACGCCGTTGGCGTCGACGAAGACGTCACACGTCTGGATCACTCGGGCCCGGTGCGGCCGGGAGTCGTACATGCTCGCGGGGGGCGGAGGCACGAACGCCCCGACCTCGCGGGGCGCGAAGGGGTCGGCCACGTCGAAGACGCGGACACCGGCGTTCTGGTAGGTGGCGAACACGAGCTGGTCGCTGACGAAGCTGCCCGGCCGGTTCTCGTGCAGGTTGTGCGGCCCGAAATGGCCGCCCTTGGCGCAGTAGTCGGTCTCGGACGGCGTCGGGAACGTCGAGATGCTGACCGGATTGGCGGGCACCCGGACGTCGAAGACCCACGTGTACTTGACCTGGTCGGCGCAGTTGTCGGCGATCCCCTCGTCGGCCACGATCAGCAGGTCGCGATCCGGCAGCGGCAGGGCGGTGTGGGTGCCGCCGCCGAAGGGCGGGCACCAGTTCCGGTGTACCAGCAGCTTCGGGTCGCGGGGGTCCGACATGTCGTGGATCGTCAGGCCGCCGTCCCGCCAGCTGCCGTAGGCGAGGTCACGGACGACGATGGCATGGTGCAGGGCGTACCGGTGCTGGCTGGGCCAGGTCGGGCGCTCGCCCTTGTCGAGGTTCATCCCGGGCAGCCACCACGTGCTCGCGATGCTGGGTCTGGTCGGGTCGGCCATGTCGATGGTGACGAGCACGTAGTCGCTGAAACCTCGCAGCAGCGCCGACGCGTACGCCCATCGGCCGCCCACGTACCAGATGCGGTGCAGTCCGAAGCCGTCGACGCTCAGGCGGCCGATCTCGCGCGGGGCCGCCGGGGCGGCCAGGTCGTAGACGCGCATCCCCGCGGTGAACTCGGCAGGCGGGTGCTCGGCGAGCACCTCACCGACCGAGCGGCCGTAATACGCGGACTCGTCGGCGAAGGCCTCGGCCGCGAAGAGGTCGACTGCGTCGATCACCAGCAGCAGGCCGTCGGCCACCTGGAGGTGCAGGTTCCAGGTGCCCGGCGGTGCCGGCAGGTACGCGACGGCGTGCGGGTCCCGCGGGTCGCGGACGTCCAGCACCGTGACCCCGCTGGAGAACATGTGCCCGACGAAGGCGTAGCCATCGTGGACCATGACCTGGACGCCGTCGCCGCGGCCGCCCTGATCGGTGTGTCCCAGGAGGGCGATGTTGTAGGCGAATTCCGGAGCACTCACCGCGCAGTCCTAGCACGGCCGAGCAACCGGGCTCTACCTGTGCCTCGACGCACGGGCCAGGGCCGACCTCAGGCGAGTGCCGCGACGGCGTCGGCGAGGTCGGCGACGGCGCGCGTTCGCGTCCGGTCGCCGTCGTCGAGCGGCAGGTCCAACTGGAAGCCCATGAACGCTGCGTCGATGACGGCGACGGCACGCCTGGCCAGGGTCCGGCGTACCCCGGAGCGGACGAGGTGCTCGACCAGCGCCGCGGTCCAGAGCGCGTTGGCCTCGCGGACCACGGAGGCGTAGGGCTCCCGGCCGAGCAGGCCGAGGGCGGCCGCCTCGACGTACAGCCGGGCACAGCGAACGACGGTCGCCGAACGCATCGCCGCCCATAGGTCGTGCACCGCCTGCCGCAGGTCGACCGACGGCGGCAGGCCGTTGACGTATGCCGTCGCTCGGTCGTTGGAGGTCCGCAGAACGGTGGCGACCAGGTCGTCCTTGGAGTCGAAGTGGTACAGCAGCATCCGGTCGCTGGTGCCGAGATCCGCCGCGAGCGGGCGCAGGCTGAGCCCGATCAGACCGTGCTCGAGCACATAGTCCGTCGCCGACCGCGCCCACTCCTCGCGACGCCTCGGGTCCTTCGCCATCCATCCTCCCGACCTCGCACGACGTGTGTAGCGGATGCTACATTACTATGTAGCAAATGCTACACCTTCGATCAGAGGACGATTCCATGTACGGCGCCTTCGGCCTCCTCCTGGCGGCGATCGCCACCGAGGTGGCCGCCACGTCGGCCCTGCCGCGGACCGACGCGTTCCGCGACCCGCTCTGGAGCGGCCTCGTCCTGGCCGGCTACGCGATCTCGATCTGGCTGCTGGCCAACGTGGTCCAGCACCTGCCGGTCTCCACCACGTACGCGGTGTGGTCCGGCCTCGGCACGGCCGCGGTCGCAGTCGTCGGCGCGCTCTGGCTGGGCGAGGATTGGGACTGGATCACGGCGACGGCGCTGGTGATGATCGTGGTGGGCGTCGTCGTCCTGAACGTGCACGCGGCGCCTGGGTGACAGCGGGAGGGAACGATCGATGTTGACCACACCCCTGTGCAGTCTGCTCGGGATCGACGTCCCCATCGTGCTTGCACCCTTTGGGCCCTGGGACGAGGTGGAGCTCGCGGCCGCGGTCTGTAACGCCGGCGGCCTCGGTAGCGTCGGCACCGCGGTGGCTCCCGTCGACGACCTGCGGACCCAGTGGGAGCGCCTGCGCGAACTGACCGATCGACCCTTCGCGATCAACCACACGGGCCGGCCGTTCAGCGAGACCGCCTTCCGCGCCACCCTCGACGTCGCGCCGGCCGCCATCTCGTTCCACATGGGCATGCCATCGGAACTGATCGCGCAGGCTCACGACGCCGGCAGTCTCTGGATGCAGACGGTGGGCGACGCGGAATCGGCACGGGCCGCCGTCGAGGCGGGCGCCGACGTATTGATCGCCCAGGGGACCGAGGCGGGTGGGAATGCCGGATGGGTGACGACGCTGGTGCTGGTCCCGAGTGTCGTGGACGTGGCGGGTGACATTCCCGTCGTCGCCGCGGGAGGCATCGCAGACGGGCGTGGCATCGCCGCCGCACTCGCCCTCGGCGCCCAGGGCGTCAGCCTCGGGACGCGCTTCCTCGCCACCGATGAGATGAGGATCGACCGGAGCTGGAAGGACAGGATCGTGGCCGCATCTGCCCTGGACGCCGTCAAGGTCGCACACGCCGAACGAGTGATGCCCCCGTTCACACTGCCGCAACGCGGCATCCCATTCGCGCCACGCAGCCTGCGAACCCAGCTGACCGATCAGCTCGAGACGAGTCCGGAGAGCATCGACCCCACCGAGATCGGCCCCCGACTGCTGGAAGCGGTGAAGGCCGGTGGCGGGCACGATCTCCTTCCGTTCGCCGGACAGTCGGCCGGACTCATATCCGACGTCCTCCCGGCGGCCGAAGTGGTCCACAGGCTGGTCAGCGAGGCCGAAGCCGCGCTTCGCTCGGCCACGTCCGCCGTGATCTGACGGCGGGCTCAGTCCCATCGACTCGCAGGAAACGAGCTCACGACGACAATCGACCTGGTCGACGTGCCGCCTCAAGCCGCCGAGGGGTACAGGGCGATGGACGAACGACGGGCCATCAAGGTCCTTCTTCGCCCCTGAAGCGGATCTACTGGACGCCCTGCACGGCGACCATGCGCAAGTGCGCCGCACCTTCGCGCAGCTTCTTGGCCTCCTGGTAGACCTCCGAGTCATACCAGCGCTTCGCGGCTTCGAGATCCTCGAACTCGAGCATCACGAGGCGCGACGGGTGCCAGTCACCCTCGAGG
>JBKPQU010000173.1:0-5195 GCA_046734255.1 Actinomycetota bacterium | reverse complement strand
TCTGCAGGTCGTAGCGCGGACGGCGGCCGGTGACCAGGCAGAACACCGACCACTTGAGCAGCGCCTTGATCGCCCAGGGGAAGTAGTAGTGCAGCGAGGTCAGCGCGATGTCCGGGCAGGCGTTGGCGTAGTCGATCGGGTACACCGACCCGGACTTGACCAGCATCTCGCAGGAGTTGAACTCCCAGCGGAAGAAGGCGTTGACCACCCTGCTGATCGTCTCGGCCTCCCTCCCGCTGCCGGCGTCCAGGAAGTCGTGCGCCACCTCGTACCGATCGTGCATCGGCAGCTCCGGGCGGAAGCGCATGACGGTCGTCTCGGCGCCGATCGACAGCGCCCGGGCGAACGACTCGTAGTCGGTGATCGCCGCCTGGAGGTGCATCAGCATCGCGCCCGACGCGTCGTAGGCGCGGTGCAGGTCGTCCCGATTGCGGATCATCGAGACGCCGCGCCAGGCGCCGCCGTCGTAGGGCTTCATGAACATCGGGTAGCCGATCCGCTCGGCCACCGCGTCGAGGTCGAAGGAGCGGTTGTACCGGGTGGCGGTGTAGGCGTACTTGGCATGGTCGAGGGGGTTCTTGTACGGCACGAGCACGGTCTGCGGCACGTGCAGGCCGAGCCGCATCATCGCGCAGTAGGCGGCGTGCTTCTCCATCGCCTGGAACGTGAACGGGCTGTTCAGCAGGTACACGTCGTCCATCAGCGCGACCTTCTTCAGCCACTCGCGCGGGTGGTAGTACCAGTACGCCAGCCGGTCGATCACCAGCTCGTGGCGCGGGGTGTCGCGCAGGTCGAAGGGCTCGATCGTGATCCGCTCGATGTCGAAGGCATGTCGGTCGCCGCGGCCGTCCTGCACCGTTCCCAGCCGCCGGGTCAAGGCTTCGAAGGCCGTTGGCCAGTCGTCCTCGGTGCCCAGCAGCAGGCCGATCAGATGCCGCACGTCCCTGTCCATGCTGTCCACGGGCCCTCCTCCGGCGGCCAGGCTAACCCGGGGACGGCAGCACCGGCAGCAGTCGGGACGGCGCTCCGGCGAGCACGCCCGCCGCAGCGATCGTCGCGGATCCCGCGCCGATCAGTGCCAGCCCCGCGTAGGTGCCGTAAACCGGCAGCAGGAGCACCGGCGCGATCGCACCGCCGAGGAACTGCCACGCCAGCATCATGGAGGTTGCGCCGCTGCGGTTGCCGGGCGTGCTGCGCACGGCGAGGGAGTTGACGGTGACCCGGCTGGCGATGCTGGCGGCGCCCGAGGCGGCGACCAGGGCGACGAGGACGGCGAGGTTCCCGGTGATCCCGAGCAGCATGCTGGTCACGCCGAGGGCCAGCCCACCGGTGATCCCGAAGGCTCGCGGGCCCATGAGGTCCAGCCCGCGGCCCAGCCAGGCGCCGCCGGTCAGCCCGGCGAGGCCGAAGACCGCGACCACCAGCCCGCGGGCATCCGGCCCGAGCCCGAACCGGTCGGCCGCGATCAGCGCGACCAGGACGGTCGTCCCGAGCCAGCCGAAGTAGAACAGGAAGCCGAGCGTGCACGCGAGGCCGAGCCGGGAGTTGCGCAGGCTCCGCCAGCCGGCGGAGCGTTGCTCGCCGGACGACGGTGCGGCGTCCGGGGGCGGCAGCGACGCCAGCGCGCAGGCGGCGAGCATGCTCGCGACGAAGGCCAGCCGCCACTGCACGGCGGCCGCCAGCCCGCCGACGAACGGCGCGAACGCCACCCCGGCGGACTGCATGCTCCCGTACCGGCCCAGCGCCCGGCCCAACCGGTGCTCCGGCACCAGATCCGAGATCGAGGCCACCAGCACCGGGGTGGTGAACGCGTTCGCCGTGCCCTGCATCGCACGACCGGCCATGAAGGCAGCTGTCCCTCCCGCCAGCGCGCAGGCCGCAGACCCGACGGCGTACCCGAGGTAGGCGACGCGGACGGTGCGCCGCCGTCCCCAGCGCTCGGCGAGCGTCCCGGAGACCAGCATCACCGCGGAGAACGGGATCAGGTACGCGCTCAGTGCGCCCGCGGCCACCGTCAGCGTGGTGTGCAGCCCGTCCCGCAGCTCGGGCAGCATCGGGGAGACCATCGCGCCGCCGAACGGCCCGAGGAAGCCCCCGGCGTACAGCGGCCACGTGCGACTTCCGGCGGGGGCGCGGCGGCGCACCGGGCCAGCCTAGGTGCCCTGAACGGGGGAGCCGGGGATCCTCCCGTCCGCGCCGCGCATCCGGGCCAATCGTGCGATCCTTGACCAGCCATGGCTGAGCAGGTCACAAGCCCGCTGGAGCCGCTCGTCGCCGCCCTGCTCGGAGGGGACCCGCGGGCGGCTGCCGCCCGTTTCGCCGAGCGCGGAGTGCTCGTCCTGCCGCACCGCGGCGGCGAGACGACCTTCCGCGGCCGGGAGGAGATCTCCGCCGCCTTCGCGACCTTGCTGAGCGGCTCCGCCAACTTCCGCTACACGGCCAGCCGGCGCTACATCACCCCCACCCAGGTGGTCGAGGAGGCCACGCTGGAGGGTCGCCACGACGGGCCGCTGGCCGGCATCCCCGCCACCGGCGAGTGGGTCCGGCTGGGCGCGAGGGTGGCCGCGACCGTGGACGGCACGGGCGAGATCCAGCGGTTGACCGTATGGCTGGACCTGCCGTCGCTGTGGGCCCAGCTGGGGGTCGAGGAGAGCGCAGCGGCGGCGGCCAGCGCCGCGGCGACCTCGGTGCGGGAGGAGGCGCGCGGCGGTGTCCGCGTGATCCACGGTGTGGACCGCCTGGCCGCGGCGCCCGCCGTCCCGCCACCCACCGTCCCCGAGGAACGCCCTCGGTATGACAGCCCTCGCCGGCGGCGGCGTGGCGCGGCCCTGCTCGCGCTGGTCGGCCTCGCGGCCGCCGTCGGCATCATCGTCTGGGTGGTCAACGCCGTCGTCCTGCCCTCCACCCAACAGGTCGCGGAGACTCCGGCCACGCCCGGATCGAGCACTCCGACGCGGGCGCCCGTCACCCAGTCACCGTCGCCCTCGGCAACCGCCACCGCGAAGCCCAGCCCCACGCTGCCGGTGATCACCACCGCATCACCGTCGGCGAAGCCGACCGAGCAGCCGGGGGAGAAGGTCACCCTTTCCGCCGACGTGCTGTTCGCCCTGGACTCCGCGGATCTGACGCCGGTGGCGCAACACAAGCTGGACCAACTGGCCGATCAGATTCGGACCCAGCATGTCCGTGGGCGGATCCAGGTGAACGGCTACACCGACGACCAGGGGACGAGGCTTCACAACAAGCAGCTGTCCGAGGACCGGGCGCTCGCCGTCGCCAAGGCGCTGCGGGCCCGGCTGGGTGACCTGTCCAAGGAGGTCTCGCTGATGCCGCAGGGGTTCGGCGAGGACAATCCGGTGGCGAGCAACAAGACCGCGGACGGGCAGGCTCAGAACCGCCGGGTCACCGTCATCCTGCCGACCGACTGATCCGTGCGCCGACCTTCCACACGCTGCGGCCCGGAGGCGGCCGGGCGGCCGCTGCTAGCCTGGCCGCCTCTGAGCGGGGGCGCACCGTGCAGCTGAGCGAGGCCGACCGGATCGCGGAACGGGCGGCGCAGGCGTACCGCGAGATCCTCGACCGGGCTCCCGAGCACGACCTGGTGCCCAGCCTCGAACGGATCGCGGCCGTGGCGGGCCTGCTCGGTGACCCGCAGCAGACGTTCCGGGTGGTGCACCTCTCCGGGACCAACGGGAAGACCTCGACCACGCGGATGGTCGAGCGGCTGCTGCGCGAGCACGGGCTGCGCACCGGGCGGTTCACGAGCCCGCACCTGAACGACGTGGCCGAGCGGATCAGCCTGGACGGCGTGCCCCTGAGCCCGGAGCGGTTCGTCGAGGCCTACCGGGAGGTGCTGCCCTACCTCGAGCTCGTGGACGCCCGCAGCGCAGAGGTGGGCGGGCCCAGGCTGACGTTCTTCGAGGTGCTGGTCGCGATGGCGTACGCCGCGTTCGCGGACGCGCCGGTGGACGTCGCCGTGGTCGAGGTCGGCATGGGCGGATCGTGGGACGCCACGAACGTCGCCGACGGCGAGGTTGCGGTGATCACGCCGATCGCGATCGACCACGAGCGCTTCCTCGGCCGCGACGTCGCCTCGATCGCCGGGGAGAAGGCCGGGATCATCAAGCCGGGCGCGATCGCCGTCCTCGGCCGGCAGCCGCTGCCGGCGGCCGAGGTGCTGCTCCGCCGGGCGGTCGAGGTCGGCGCCCGGGTGGCGCTGGAAGGGGTGGAGTTCGGCGTCCGGCACCGCGAGGTGGCGGTCGGCGGGCAGGTGGTGGCGCTGCAGGGCCTGTCCGGGCTCTACGAAGACGTCTTCCTCCCGCTGCACGGCGCGCACCAGGCGGCCAACGCCGCCTGCGCGCTGGCCGCGGTGGAGGCGTTCCTCGGCGCCGAGCCGCGGGACCCCACGTCACCGGGCGGTACGGGCCTCGACCCCGACGTCGTCCGGGCCGGCTTCGCCGGGGTCGACTCGCCCGGGCGGCTGGAGGTCGTCAGGCGCAGCCCGACCGTGCTCGTCGACGCGGCGCACAACCCGGCCGGCGCCGCGGTGCTCGCGGACGCGGTGCGGGAGGCGTTCACGTTCACCAGGCTGGTCGGCGTGGTCGGTGTCCTCGCGGACAAGGACGCCGCGGGCATCCTGGAGGCGCTGGAGCCGGCCCTCGACGAGGTGGTGATCACCCGGTCGTCCTCGCCGCGCTCGATCCCGCCGGCCGAGCTCGCCGCGGTCGCGGCGGAGGTCTTCGCCGACGACCGGGTGCACGTCGCGGAGCGGATGGACGCCGCGATCGAGACGGCGGTCGCGCTGGCCGAGTCGGACGGCGGAACGGGCGGCGGTGTGCTGGCCACCGGCTCGGTGACCGTGGCCGCCGACGTCCGTGCCCTGCTCGGGGCGAGCTGATCCGTGCGCTCCCCGAGCAGGGTTCTGGCCGCCACCGTGCTGTCCTTCGAGGCCCTGGTGGTCATCTTCGCCGGGCTGGTGGCCAAGGACCTCTCCTCGGCGACGCCGGCGGCCGCGCTGGCCGCGTCGGGTGCTCTCGCCCTCGCCTGCCTGCTCTGCACGGCCCTGCTTCGCACGCGGGTCGGGTATGTGCTGGGGTCGCTGCTGCAGCTGGCCGTGATCGCCGTTGGCATCTGGGTTCCGGTGATGTTCTTCCTCGGCCTCGTCTTCGCCGGCCTCTGGGCCTTCGCGCTGGTGG
>JBKPQU010000172.1:0-9699 GCA_046734255.1 Actinomycetota bacterium | reverse complement strand
GTCCGGTCCAAGCTGACGTCCTCCACCGGCCCGGACACCTCAAGGTCGTCGGGATTGAGTGCGCGGAACACGAGCGCTGCGAGCGCACCGGCGGCCAGGTTGGCCACCAGGTAGACCCACAGCATCGACCACGACACCAGGCCTGCTACGCAGACGCCGAGCGCGACGGCCGGGTTGAACACCCCGCCGGAGACCCTACCGACACTGATCGCGCCGGCCATCACGGTGAACCCGATCGCCAGGCCGTAGAACGAGTTGTTGGGGTGGTCCTTGCTGGTCGCGACGTTGAGCACGACGTAGGCCAGCGCGAAGGTCAGCAGCAGCTCGGCCACGAAGGCCGCGGCCAGGTGCCGCCCGGTGACATGGAACGCGGCGGCCGGGTGCACATCGACCACGAACCGCCCGAGCAGCGCGGCGAGCAGCCCGCCGACGAGCTGGGCCGCCAGGTAGGGCGCCAGGTCGCCGGTGGCGAGCCGGCCACGCGCCACGACCGCGACGGTCACCGCCGGGTTGTAATGCGCGCCGGAGACGTGTCCCCCGGCGAAGACCAGCGCGGCGAGCACGCCGCCGATCGCCAGCGGCGCCAGCGGTGCGCCACTGATCACTGACGTGCAGATGGTGAACGTGAGGAAGAACGTGCCGAGGAACTCGACGGCGTACTTGCGCACGGGATGCCTCCACGCAGCGGAGAACCCCGGCGGCCCGGTGGCCGCGGGGAGGTCGATGCCGTTATCGGCGGCGGGCGGGCGGGCTTGAGCGCCGGGCCGTCCCGGGTGTCATTCGGCCGAACGGGTGCACCCACACCGGCAGGATCCGGGCGGAGCGGCGTCAGACCGGGTGATCCGCACGAGGTCGGGCGCGAGCGCGCGGAATGCCCGGCCACGGTGGCTGATCGCGTCCTTCTCCTCCGCGGACATCTCCGCGGTGGTGCGCTCGTCGCCGTCCGGAACGAAGATCGGGTCGTAGCCGAAGCCGTGGGCCCCGCGGGGCGCGTGGGCCAGCCGGCCGACCAGGCGGCCCTCGGCGACCCACTCCCGGCGGTCCGGTGTGGCGAGCACCGCGGCGCAGCCGAAGTACGCGGTCCGGTGCTCGTCAGGGACGTCGGCCAGCTGCGCCAGCAGCAACGCCAGGT
The DNA here is from genome assembly GCA_046734255.1 of Actinomycetota bacterium. Taxonomy (GTDB): domain Bacteria; phylum Actinomycetota; class Actinomycetes; order Actinomycetales; family Kineosporiaceae; genus JBKPQU01. The sequence continues at coordinate 8,567 of JBKPQU010000172.1, read as the reverse complement.
TGGCCTCGTCGTCGCCGTGCCGGCCGGACCACCGCGCGCTGAACACGCCGGGTGCCCCGCCGAGGACGTCGACGCAGAGCCCGGAGTCGTCGGCCACCGCGGGCAGTCCCGTGGCCGCGGCCACGGCGTGCGCCTTCAGCATCGCGTTCTCCGCGAACGTCACGCCGGTCTCGGCGACGTCGGGCACGCCGGGGAAGTCGCCGGTTCCGAGGAGCTCGATGCCTCCGGCCTCGGTCATGGCCAGGATCCGGCGCAGCTCGGCGACCTTGTGCGGGTTCCGCGTTGCCAGGACGACCCGGGCGGGCGCGGGCTCGCCCGACGTCTCCCCCACGTTCAGCCCGGCACGGCCTGGCCGAGGGCCTGCTGCTGCAGCATGGCCAGTCGCGTGCAGCCGGTGACCGCCAGGTCGAGCATCTCGGCCAGTTCGCCGCGGTCGAACGGGGACTGCTCGGCGGTCCCCTGCACCTCGACGAAACGGCCGTCGCCGGTGACGACGACGTTCATGTCGGTGCCGGCCCGCTGGTCCTCCTCGTAGCAGAGGTCGAGCAGGCAGCGGCCGTCGACGACGCCGACGCTGACCGCGGACACCGATCCCACCAGCGGCTCGCCGTTGGTCCGCAGCAGGCCCGCCTCCCGTGCCCACCGCATCGCGTCGGCGAGCGCGACGTAGGCGCCGGTGATCGCTGCCGTCCGGGTGCCGCCGTCGGCCTGCAGCACGTCGCAGTCGAGGACGACGGTGTTCTCCCCCAGAGCCTTGAAGTCGATCATCGTTCGCAGCGCGCGGCCGACCAGCCGGGAGATCTCCTGAGTGCGGCCGCCCGGGCGGCCCTTGATCGACTCGCGGTCTCCCCGGGTGTTGGTCGCGCGGGGCAGCATCGCGTACTCGGCGGTCAGCCACCCCCGTCCCTGGCCCTTCAGGAACCGCGGCACGCCTTCGGTGAACGACGCCGCGCAGAGCACCCGGGTACGCCCGAACTCGACCAGGGTGCTGCCCTCGGCGTGGTCCAGCCAGCCTCGGGTGAACCGCACCTCGCGGAGCTGGTCGGGTGCGCGACCGTCCGGCCGGTCTGCGGGGGTTGTCGGCATGGCGGCGAGCCTACCGACGCAGCGGTCCCTCCGACGCCGGACCGTGTCTCAGTCCCCGCCCGGCGCCTCGCTCGACGGCGGAGCCGGCTGCAGGTCGTAGCTGCGGCCCGGGGTCGCGAGGTCGACGTGGCCGGCGAACGCCGTCCGCGCCTCGCCGAGAACGACGTCGGGGTCCGTCCACACCGGGAGGTGGGTGAGCACCAGGCGCCGTGCCCCCGCGGCCGCCGCCACCTGGCCGGCCCGCAGCCCGGTCAGGTGGATCCCCCGCACAGTGTCCCGACCCTCCTGGAACGAGGCCTCGGCGAGGAACAGGTCGGCCCCCCGGGCCAGCTTGAGCAGGGCCGGGCAGGTGTCGGTGTCCCCGGTGTAGGCCAGCGAGCGGCCCGCGTGATCGAGTCGCAGGCCGTAGGCCTCGACCGGGTGCTCCACCCGGTACGGGGTGATCAGCGTCGGCCCGAGCCGGACGGCGTGGCCGTCGTCCCACTCGCGCACGTCGAAGACCTCCGGGAGGTCCGGCTCGCCGTCCGGACCGCCGTAGGCGACGACCAGGCGCTCGAGCGTGCCGGGCGGGCCGAAGACCGGAAGCTTCGTGGCCGGCGGTCCCTGCGGGTGGTGGCGGAGCAGGACGAACAACCCGCACAGGTCGAGGCAGTGATCGGGATGCAGGTGCGTCAGCAGCACGGCGTCCAGGCCGCGCGGGTCGACCAGGCGCTGCAGGGGGCCGAGGGCGCCGTTGCCGAGGTCGAGCAGGAGCCGCCAGGTCCGCCCGGTGTCCTCGATCTCCACCAGGTAGCAGGAGGCGGCGGAGTCCGGGCCCGGGAACGAGCCGGCGCAGCCCACCACAGACAGCCTCATGCGAACACCCCGGCGTGCTCGACGAGCGAGACCTCGGGACCGAGGAAGCGTCCCGCGAGCCGGGCGAAGGGCTCGGGATCACCGGTGGCGAGGAACCGGTGGCGCGGCTCGGTGGCGGTCGTCCGCTGCAGGTCGTGTGCGACCAGCGTGCGGTAGACGTCCTTGGCGGTCTCCTCCGCGCTGGAGACCAGCGTGACCTCCTCGCCCATCACGTAGGAGATCGCGCCGGTGAGCAGCGGGTAGTGCGTGCAGCCGAGCACGAGCGTGTCGACGCCCGCATCGCGCACGGGGTCGAGGTACTCGTGGGCCGCGGCCATCAGTTCCGGCCCGGCGGTCAGGCCCTGCTCCACGAAGCCGACGAACCGCGGGCATGCCCGGGTGACGAGCGTCAGGTGCGGCGCGGCGGCGAACGCGTCCTCGTAGGCCTGGGTCGCGATCGTCACCCTGGTGGCGATCACCCCCACGTGGCCGCTGCGGGTGGCCGCGACCGCCCGGCGTACCGCGGGCTGGATCACCTCGACCACCGGGATGTCGTAGCGCTCCCGGGCGTCGCGCAGCGTCGCCGCGCTCGCCGCGTTGCACGCGATCACCAGCATCTTGACGCCGTGGTCGACCAGCTGATCCATGACGTCCAGGGCATAGCCGCGCACCTCGGCGATCGGCTTCGGCCCGTACGGCCCGTGCGCCGTGTCCCCGACGTACAGCACCGGCTCGTTCGGCAGCTGGTCCAGCACCGCCCTCGCCACGGTCAGGCCCCCCACGCCGGAGTCCAGGATGCCGATCGGTGCGTCCGTCACGGAGGACGAGCCTAAGCCTCCCGACGACCCCTACGCCGCTCAGCCGCCCTCAGTCGCCCGCGCACCCGCTCCGTGATCTTGAGGCAAGACCACAAGGGACACGCCCATGGAGTCGAGAGCCCACGGCTCAAGATCAGGGGTGGAGATGTGATGGGCAGCGGGCGAGAGCTCCTGCACAGGCGCCATTTCGGTCACAGTGTCCACAATCGGCCTCCTCGGCCGCACGACCGTCAAAACATCGCCGAGCATTTGGTACGTGATCGCCGCCAGCAGCAACCGGTGGGCCAGCAGGTCGGCCGTCGGCCTGGACTCCCATCCTGAGCAGCTAGGGGTTCTGACTTGGGTCCAGGCGGTCGCGCTCTTCGGGCGTTCACCGGCCAGGCACGGGATCCGCAGCGGTCGCTGGCCGCTCCACCGGACTCGGCACTGGGCGGCTGGTCGGCCCTGGCGTTCGACGGCGTCCCGGACGGACTCGAACTGCCGGCGCACGTCCTGCTGCACCAGGGTGCGCGGCGGCCGCGACTTGAAGGCGTGATCACTTCGTACTCCGCGGCGCTCGGGCTGACGGACGTCCACCCCCTCATCGCTCCCAGGCGCACCCGGCCGGAACGGAGCCTGGTCGATGCGGCGGTCGCGACGCCGTCACCCGCCGCGGCGCGCCTGGTGCTGATCCGCGGCGTCCAACTGTGCTTGTGCACGCCAGCGTCTCTGATGGCGGTGCTCTCGACCCGCGGCCAATGTCACCACCTTGCCCTGCTGCGCGAGACCGCGACCGACCTCGCGGGAGGCATCAGGTCCGTGCCTGAGGCCGAGTTCGCTCAGCTCATCCGCCGCGCCGGGCTCCCGGAGCCTCAAAGGCAGATCATCTGTCGGCGACCGGACGGCCGCTACTACCTCGACGCCGATTGGCCGCATCGCCAGGTGTCCGCCGAGGTGGAAGGGAGTCATCACCGGCGAGCAGCCCAGTTGGAACGTGACTGGGACCGGAACAACGAGATCACCATCAGCGGCCGCCGCGTATTCCACTTCACGTCGTACGCCGTCCGTCACCATCCGGACCGGGTTGTCGCCGTCCTCACGCGGGCCTTGGTCGCGTGAAGCGACGCCACGGTGGCTGCCCTCTGACGGAGCTGATCTTGCGACGTCATCCTTGGACACGTTGGGCGTGTCCGTCGTGAAGATGTCTCAAGATCACCGGGCAAGCCAGCCCTCACGAGGAGGGCGTGGCGGTGGAGCGGCGGAAGGGGCGGCTGGAAAGGGCGGCGACGAGCGACTCCTGCCACCAGGTGAGGAGGTCGTAGATGGCGGCGGTGGCGCTCCATGCGTCCTGGGGGGTGCCCTCGCTGAGGCGGCGGGCCAGGGTGCGGTGCAGCAGGTCGGCGTCCTCGTCGGTGGCCAGCCCGAGCCGTTCGGAGAGCACGAGCCGGAGGTCGGTCAGCGCGGTGAGCAGGCCGACCGCGTCGTCCGCGCCGAGCATGGACGTCGTCGGGTCTTCGAGCACCTCCGCGGCCCGGCGTGCCCGGTGACGCTTGCGGGCGCGCAGCCCAGCCTCGGTCAGCCGGCGGAACTCCGCGGCCGCCTGCGGGTCGTCCCGCGAGGCGTCCGGGAGCAGCCGGGCGATCGCCGGATCCTCGGGAAGCCCACCGGCCCGCCCCGACCGGTCGTCCAGATCGCCCAGCGAGCCGACCGAGGCCGCGTCCAGGCCGACGATTGCCGCGAGCGGGTCCGCCGGATCGGTCGCGTCGGTGCCGTCGTCGAGCAGCTCGTCGAGCTGGCCGAGCAATTGGCTGAGCAGGCGCCGTTCCTCCTCCCCCAGCCTGATCTCGATGCCGCGACTGCGGCCGCGGAAGGGACGGTCCATCACGTGTCCTTCTGGAACGTCGCCCACAGCCCGAATCCGTGCATGGCCTCGGTGTCGCGCTCCATCTCCTCCAGCGAACCGGTCGAGACGACCGCCTTGCCCTTCTCGTGCACGTCGAGCATGAGCCGTTCCGCCTTCGACGACGGGTACCCGAAGTAGCTCTGGAAGACGTAGGCGACGTACGACATCAGGTTCACCGGGTCGTTCCACACGATCGTCACCCATGGTGCGTCGAGGGCGGTGCCTTCCTCGACGACCGGACGCTCCAGCTGCGCGGGGGCGGTGGGCACCTGTCCACTGTAGGCGCGGCAGGCCATCTCGCCCGAGCATCCCGGAGCGCTGATCTACGCTGCCCAGCGTGCCGCAGTCCACGTTGCCACCCCTCCGGCCATCGATTCAGCCGTCCGCGTCGGTGGCGTTGCTGACCGATCAGTACGAGTTGACGATGCTCGATGCGGCGCTGCGCAGCGGCGTCGCGGCCCGGCGCTGCGTGTTCGAGGTGTTCGCCCGCCACCTGCCGGCCGGGCGCCGCTACGGCGTCGTCGCGGGCACGGGTCGCCTGCTGGAGGCGCTGGAGCAGTTCCGGTTCGGCGAGCCGGAGCTGGCCTGGCTCGAGAGCGCCCGTGTGGTGGACGACGCCACCCTGCGCTGGCTGGCCGACTACCGCTTCCGCGGTGACATCACGGGATACGGCGAGGGCGAGTGCTTCGTGCCCGGCTCGCCCGTCCTGATCGTGGAGGGAAGCTTCGCGGAGGCGGTGGTCCTGGAGACCCTGGTCCTGTCGATCCTCAACCACGACAGCGCCGTGGCCGCCGCCGCCAGCCGGATGACGGTGGCTGCCCAGGGTCGGCCGTGCCTGGAGATGGGCTCGCGGCGCACGGCCGAGCACGCCGCCGTGGCCGCGGCCCGGGCGGCGTACCTCGTGGGGTTCGACGGCACGAGCAACCTCGAAGCCGGCCGTCGATACGGCATCCCGACGATCGGTACCGCCGCGCACGCGTTCACCCTCGCCCACGACGACGAACGCTCGGCCTTCCAGGCCCAGGTGGCCGCGCTGGGTCCGGGCACCACGCTGCTGGTGGACACCTTCGACGTCGAGGCGGGCGTGCGCACCGCCGTCGAGGTCGCCGGGACCGGGCTCGGCGCCGTCCGCCTGGACTCCGGCGACCTGCTGGAACAGGCCCAGATGGTGCGCGCCCAGCTCGACAGCCTCGGAGCCCGGGACACCCGGATCGTGGTCACCAGCGACCTGGACGAGTACGCGATCGCCGCGCTGGCCGCGGCCCCGGTCGACGCCTACGGCGTGGGCACCTCGCTGGTCACCGGCTCCGGGGCGCCGACCGCAGCCATGGTCTACAAGCTGGTGGCGCGGGAGGGTCCCGGCGGAGTGATGCTCGGCGTGGCCAAGCGCAGTGAGGGCAAGCTGAGCGTGGCCGGGCGGAAGGATGCGCTACGGCGGCGCGGCCCGGACGGCCTCGCCTCGGCCGAAGTGCTGCGGATCGGCGGCGAGCCGCGGGACGGGGACGGCGACCTGCGCCCGCTGTTGCGCCCCCTGGTCGCCGAGGGCGAACTCGTCGGCCTGGAGCCGTTGCAGGCCGCCAGGAACCGGCACGCGGCATCGCTGGGAGAGCTCCCGCCGACCGCCCGCCAGCTCTCCCGCGGTGAGCCCGCGATCCCTACCGTCTACCAGCAGGGGCCGGCGGCCTGATCGCCCGCAGGCTCCGGGAGGAGGCAGCACGTGCCGAACTACGGTCCCGATGTCGCCCTGATCGTCGTCGACGTGCAGAACGACTTCGCCCAGCCGGAGGGCGGGCTGTACGTCGCGGGCGGCGAGCAGGTTGTCGAGGTGATCAACCAGGAGATCGCCCGGGCGGAGGCCGCGGGCAGCCCCGTCTTCTACACCCAGGATTGGCATCCGCCCTCCACGCCGCACTTCCAGACCGAGGGCGGCCTGTGGCCGGTGCACTGCGTGCGCGACACCTGGGGGGCGGAGCTGCACCCCGACCTGGTGGTGTCCGGGCCCGTGGTGCGCAAGGGCACCGGCGGGGAGGACGGCTACTCGGGGTTCTCCGTCCGTGACCCGCGTTCCGGGCAGCAGTCCTCCACCCGGCTCGGGGAGCTGCTGCAGAAGGCCGCGGTCCGACGCATCGTCGTCACCGGCCTGGCCGGGGACGTCTGTGTCAAGGAGACCGCGCTGGACGGCGTCCGCCTGGGGTTCGCGGTCACCGTACCGGCGGCCGCGACCCGCTTCGTCAACCTGTCACCGGGCGACGACGAGAGGGCGATCGAGGAGTTGCAGGCCGCCGGCGTGGAGTTGGAGAAGGCCCCGTAGGGGCGCGGTCATGGTGTTCCGGTCGCGTTCGTGACAGTTCTGCCGTCCCGGTGCGCCGGCGAATACCGGCCAGTATCCTTCTGCACGATCGGCCTGGACGCCGGGGCGACTGTAGAGAAAGGTCACCCGGAGTGATCCGGCCAGCAGCACGGGTGGGGGCCCGGGTCTCGAGGGGGGTAGGTGCTCGAAACGATGACGCCTGCGCCTGCGCCGGTTCCTGAGGCGAGGGCCGGCGGACGCGGCGGGGCAGCGAGGCTGCTCCAGCCGGACGCGGCCGAGTGGGCCGACGCCCTGCGCGAGGTCAGCCACGACGTGTACCAGCACCCTCAGTACACATCTGCGGACGCACGGCGACTGGAGGGCTCGGCGGCCGCCTTCTGCTACCGCGAGGGCCCCCTGGTGTTCCTGCAACCGCTGGTGCTGCGCCCGGTGCTCGGCGCCGGGCCCGACTCGGGAACCGCCTTCGGGTCGGCCGCCCGCGACGTCGTCGACGCGGTCTCCCCCTACGGATACTCCGGGCCGGTCAGCAACGCTCCCCTGACCGACGAGGGATTCTGGCGGAGGGCCTGCGAGGCCCTTCCCCCGTGCCTGGCCGAGGCCGGCGTGGTCTCCTGCTTCGTCCGGCTGCACCCGTTGCTGCCGCCCCGGCTGGACGCGCTGGGCCGGGTCGGAACCGTGGTGCAGCACGGGCGCACCGTGAACATCGACCTGCGCGCCGGCGATGACGAGCAGTGGGCGCAGATCCGCCCCAACCACCGGCGCCAGATCCACCGGGCCCGCCGGCGAGGCATCGCCGTGAGCCTGGACGACTGGCAGCGGATGGGCGACTTCGTGGAGATCTACCACGAGACGATGGCCCGGGTCGGGGCGTCCCCGGAGTACTTCTTCGACCGCGACTACTTCGAATCCCTGCGCGCCGCCCTGGGTGACGACCTGCACCTGGCCATGGCCGAGCACGCAGGGCAGGTGCTCGCCGGCGGGCTGTTCTTCACCCACGGGGGGATCGTCCAGTACCACCTCGGAGCCACGCGGACCGAGCACCTCCCGGAGCAGCCGATCAAACTGATCTTCGACGAGGTCAGGCTCTGGGCGGGTGATCGCGGTCATACCGACTTCCACCTCGGTGGCGGGGTCGGTGGAGGGGAGGACTCGCTGTTCCACTTCAAGGCGGGGTTCTCCAGGGACCGGCCGGCATTCTTCACCTGGCGGCTGGTTTGCGATCTCGACGCCTACGACGCACTCGTCGAGGCGGCGGGTATCACGCGGGACGCCGGCGGCCACTTTCCTGCGTACCGCGCGGCGAGGCCTCAGCCCGAACGAGGCGACGGGGACGGGTTTGGCGGGCCGGCCAAACCGGCGAGCCGCTGAGCACGAAGTCCTGGGGAGGGGACGAAGATGAGTCTGGGGGAGGAGACGAGAATGACTCTCGGGGATGGAGCGGCGCCCGCCCGATGGCGCGTGTCGCGGCCGGCGAGCAGGGCGACCACCTGCTCGCTGCGGCTGATGGCCACCGGTGCCGCGGCCCGGCCGGCGTGGGAGGACATCGCGACTCGCAACCCCGAGCTGGCGATCTGCCACCAGCCGGTGTGGATGGACTGCATGCGTGAGGTGGGGGGCTTCCTCGACGCGACGCGGC
>JBKPQU010000171.1:0-7481 GCA_046734255.1 Actinomycetota bacterium | reverse complement strand
CCTGCCGACGTCGTGCCGCGGGGCGGACCGGCGAGCCCGCGCCGTCATCGCTTGCGCCACTCCCGTCGAGATGCCCGCCTCACCCGTGATGCCGGGAGCAGTACACCACCGCCCCGGCAGGCCGGAAAGTCGGCCTGACCGTCAGGGTTCGAAGCGGCCGCCGAGGTGGATGGCGAGGAACTTCTCCGCCGCGGCATAGAAGCGCAGTCGGTTCGACGGCTTGGCGAACCCGTGTCCTTCGTCCGGGAAGAGCATGTACTCGTGCGGGATGCCCTTCTCCCGCAGGGCAGCGACAATCTGTTCGCTCTCGGCCTGCTTGACCCGTGGATCGTTGGCACCCTGCGCAATCAGTAAGGGGATCTTGATTGCATCGACCCGGGACAGCGGCGAGCGCGACCACATGAACTCCGGCTCGGTGCTCGGGTTGCCGACTCGGAGGTGGAACTCCGCGATCAGCGGCTCCCAGTAGGGCGGAATCGACTCGATCAGCGTCTTGAGGTTCGACGGGCCCACGACGTCGACGGCGCACCGGAACAGGTCCGGGGTGAAGGTTGCGCCGACCAGCGCCGCGTACCCGCCGTACGAGCCGCCGTAGATCGCCACCCGTTCCGGGTCGACGAGCCCCCGGCCGACGAGGAACGCCACCGCGTCGACGAGGTCGTCGTGCATGCGCCCGCCCCACTCGCGGTCGCCCGCGTTGGCGAACCTCTTGCCGTACCCGGTGGACCCGCGGAAGTTCACCTGCACGCACAGGTAGCCGCGGTTGGCCAGCCACTGGGCCTCGGGCTGGAGGCCCCAGACGTCGCGTGCCCACGGTCCGCCGTGCACGTTCAGCACGGCGGGCAGGTTCTCCCGCCCGGTCCCGGCCGATCCACCGGCCGAACCATCGACGGGACCATCGACGGGACCATCGACGGGATAGGTCAGGTACCCGTGCACGGTCAGCCCGTCGCGCGACACGAACGAGAACGGCTCCACCTCACCCAGCGAGTACTCCGACAGCGCGGGCTGGTTCTCGAAGAGAAACTCCCCCCGCCGGGTCACGCGGTCGAACGCGTAGTACCGGACCGGGCCGTCGGCGTGGTTGTACGCGACGATCCAGGTGCGATCGGCCCGATCCCTGGACAGCACGTTGAGATCCCCGGGATCCAGCGCGGCCAGTGCTGCCAGCTCCGCTTCCAGGTCCTCACGACCCGCCGTGCCGGTGCCGTCGTCGACGGCCTGCCACTCCATCCGCTCCCGCTGGACGGCGGCCAGCAGCGGGCGGTGGGTGTGCCGTTCGAGCCACACCGCAGCGACGTCGTAATCCGGGTCGGCCGCCACCACCTCGGTCGCGCCGGTGGCTACATCAATCCAGACCAGCCGGGCGGCATTGGAATCCACAGATGAGATCATCAGCAGCCGCCCGGCGACGGAGTCGAAGGCGACCGGCCGGGAGGCCAGCGAGTCCACCTGCGGGATCTCCAGCAGCGGCCGCCAGTCGCCCTGCTCGCGCAGCATCACCGTCATCCCCCCGTCCGGTCGGGGCATGACCGCGGCGCGGACGTTCAGGTCGGGGTCGTTCACGAACGCGACCACGCCGGGATTCGGCACGACCTTGGTCAGCCCGCCGTCGGCCAGATCGAGCTGGTACACGTCGTGCAGCCGCTGGTCGTCCTTGTTCAGACCGACCAGTATCCGATCGCGCACGTCCAGGTCGATGGCCTGAACCTGCGCCTGAACACCGTCGAACGGGGTCAGGTCCCGCGTCGCGCCCCCGGCCAGATGGGTGTCGTAGAGGCGCCAGTTCTCGTCCCCCCCGCGGTCCTGCAGGTAGAGGATCCGTTCGTCGTCGGGCGCCCAGAAGTACGCCCGCACGCCCCGATCACGATCAGCGGTGACCACCCGGGCATCGTCCGCGCCGATCGTGGCCACCCAGACGTTGAGCACGCCGTCGCTGGGGGCGATCCAGGCCAGCCGGGTGCCATCGGGGGAGATCTTCGGCGCCACCCGTTCCGGGTTCCCGAACAGCACCGTGCGAGGAATCAGCTGGTTGTCGGCCACGTGACAGACGCTAGCGTCCGTGCCCCAAGCGCTGGGATCGGCCCGTCGCCGGTCGGGTTCGCGCGGCCGGCGTCCCGGAGGGCACGATGCCCCCATGGTCTGCGAGCGGGGACGGTCCCGATGGCACGGGTGACGGTGGTCGGCGCCGGCGTGGTCGGGCTGTCGTGCGCCGTGCGGCTCGCCGAGGCGGGCCACGAGGTCGACGTCCTGGCCCGGGACCTGCCGCTGGAGACCACCTCCGCGGTCGCCGGCGGACTGTGGATGCCGTTCCTCGCCGAGCCCCGGGCCGCCGTGACGAGGTGGGCCCGGCAGACGTTCGTCGCGTTCGCGAGGCTCGCCGGGCAGGCCGGGATGGACGGCGGCGGTGCGGACGGCGGTGCGGGCGGCGCCGAGGCGGGCGTGCGGATGCGGCCCGGGCTGCTGCTGGAGCAGCCGGGCAGCGACATGCCGTCGTGGAGCGCGGACCTGGCCGACCTCGCCCCGATCGTCGCGGAGCCGCGGCCGCCGGCGACGGCACTCGGCGCCTCGACGGGGTGGCGGGTGACCCTCCCGCTGGTGGACATGGGCCGCTACCTGCCGTACCTGCGGGAGCGGCTGGCCGCCGCGGGCGGGACCCTGACCCGGCTCCCGCTGTCCGCGCTTCCGGGGAGCGGGATCGTCGTCAACTGCTCGGGCCTGGCGGCCCGCGCGCTGGCGCTCGACCCGACCGTCCGGCCGATCCGCGGGCAGGTGGTCCTGGTCGCCGACCCCGGTCTGGACCAGTGGTGGGTCGACGAGCGCCAGGCCGACGGGACGCGGTGCTACGTGCTGCCGCACGGCCGCCACGTCGTGGTCGGCGGGACGACCGAGGACGGCGACTGGTCGACCACGCCGCGGCCGCGTACCGCCGACCGGATCCTGCAGCGGGCGGTCGACCTCGTGCCCGCGCTCGGCGGCGCCGCCGTGCTCGGTCACCGGGTCGGGCTGCGCCCGCTGCGTCCGGTCGTCCGGCTGGAGACCGAGCAGTCGGCCGGGGCCGACGGCGCACCGCGAACGGTGATCCACTGCTACGGCCACGGTGGGTGTGGCGTGACGCTGTCCTGGGGCTGCGCGGGCGATGTGGTCGAGGCTGTGGAGGCGGTCGACGGGTGAGCGATGCGAGGATCGGCGGGTGAGCCCAACCAGCGTTCCGAGCATCAGCGCGCGCACCGCCGCCTCGCAGATCCCCGACTTCGATCTCACCGACACCTGGCTTCGCGCTGCGGGTTGCGCCAAGTGGGCCTACGTCGACCCGGACGTCGTCCCGGCGTGGGTGGCCGAGATGGATGTGCGACCGTGCCCGGCGGTGGCGGCCGCGCTGCACGAGGCGGTCGAGCGCGGCGTGGTGGGTTACCCGGCGCCCGACCGCACGAACGGTTTGCCCGAGGCCACCGCAGCGTTCCTGGCCGGCGCCTTCGACTGGGACGTCGACCCGGACACCGTCGTGTCCACCGGCGATGTGATGGCCGGCATCCTGCTCGTGCTCACCACGTTGTGCGATCCCGGGCCGGTGATCGTGCCGGTGCCGTCGTACCCGCCGTTCCTCGAGGTGGTCCCGGCCTCCGGCAGGGTCCTGGTCACGGTGCCGTGCACGACCGACGGCGGCCGGCCCGTGCTGGACCTGGAGGCGATCGACGGCGCGCTGGCCGAGGGGGCGCGCACGGTCATCCTCGCCCAGCCGCACAACCCGCTCGGGCGGGCGTTCACCGCCGAGGAGCTCACCGGGCTGCGCGACGTCGTGGTGCGGCACGGCGCGAGGATGATCAGCGACGAGATCCACTCACCGCTCGTGCTGCCGGGCGCCCGTCACGTGCCGTACGCCACGCTCGAGGGCACGGCGGACCACACGACGACTCTGGTCGCCGCGTCCAAGGCGTGGAACCTGCCCGGGCTGAAGTGCGCGCAGATCCTGGCCGGGACGCCGGCCGACCTGAAGCGGCTGCGCGGCGTCCCGCTGCTGGCCAACCACGGCATCTCGCCGCTCGGGATCGCCGCGACGATCGCGGCGTACCGGGACGGCGGGGCGTGGCTTTCCGGCCTGATCGACCACCTGGCCGAGATGCGGATCCTGTTCGGGAGCCTGCTCACCGAGCGGCTGCCGACCGTGCGCTGGACGCCGATGGAGGCGACCTACCTGGCCTGGCTCGACGTGTCCGGCACCGGCGTGGAACACCCCGCGCAGGCGGCGCTCGAGCGTGGCCGGGTCATGGTCAGCGCGGGTCCGCTGTTCGGACCCGGCTACCCCACCCACGTGCGGGTCAACCTCGGCACCTCTGCGGAGCGCCTGCGCCGCATCGTCGACGGCCTCGCCCTGGCCTGGGCGCAGCCACGCGACTGAGCAGCGCCCCGGCCGGGATCACCCCCGCGAGGCGGGCAGTGGCGGCAGGCCGTGCACGCGGCGGATCTCGGCGACGATCCGGCCCACGATGTCGGTCAGCCCGAAGTCCTTCGGGGTGAACACCGCCGCCACGCCCTGGCGGAGCAGCGCGTCGGCGTCGGCCGGCGGGATGATCCCGCCGACCACGACCGGGACGTCGTCCAAACCGTTGCGGCGCAGGCCGTCCAGCACCTGGGGCACCAGCTCCAGGTGGGCGCCGGAGAGCACGGACAGCCCGACGCAGTGCACGTCCTCGGCCACCGCGGCCGCCACGATCTGCTCGGGTGTCAGCCGGATCCCCTGGTAGACGACCTCGAATCCCGCGTCCCGGGCCCGCACCGCGACCTGCTCGGCGCCGTTGGAGTGGCCGTCAAGGCCAGGCTTCCCGACCAGGAGCCGCAACCGACGGCCCACCTCGTCGCCGGTCGCGCGCACGTCCTCGCGCATCCGGGCGAGCATCTCGCCGGCCTCGACCGCGCCCGCACCGCCCACCGGCCCGGCGATCCCGGTCGGCGCCCGGTACTCCCCGAACACCTCCCGCAGCGTGCCGCCCCACTCCCCCGTCGTCACCCCGGCCCGCGCGCAGGCCCTCGTGGCCGGCATGAGGTTGGCGCCGGTCTTGGCGTCCTCCCGCAACCGCCGCAGCGCGTCCGCGGCCGCCGCCCGCCGCTCGGGGTCGCCGTCCCGCGCCTGCCGCCACGCCTGGACGGCGCGTACCGCCTCGGCCTCGACCTCCCGCCCGACGCTCTGCACGACACCGGCCGGGTCGGCGGTCAGCGGCGACGTCTCCGTGCGGGTGAACCGGTTGACGCCGACGACGACGTCCTCGCCGGACTCCACCCGCTGCCGCCGGGCGGCGTGCGCCGCGACCAGCCGGGCCTTCATGTACCCGCTCTCGACCGCGGCGACCGCACCGCCCATCGCCTGCACCCGGTCGATCTCCGCCTGTGCCCCGGTGGCGATCTCCTGCGTCTTCGCCTCGATCACCGGTGAGCCGTCGAAGATGTCCTCGTACTCCAGCAGGTCCGACTCGTACGCCAGCACCTGCTGCATCCGCAGCGACCACTGCTGGTCCCAGGGCCGGGGAAGCCCGAGCGCCTCGTTCCACGCGGGCAGCTGGACGGCGCGGGCCCGCGCGCGCTTCGACAGCGTCACGCCGAGCATCTCCAGCACGATCCGGGCGACGTTGTTCTCCGGCTGCACCTCGGTCAGGCCGAGGGAGTTGACCTGCACGCCGTACCGGAAGCGCCGCTGCGCCGGGTCGGTGACGCCGTACCGACTGCTGGTCAGCTCGTCCCACAGCTGGACGAAGGCGCGCATCTTGCACAGCTCCTCGACGAAGCGCACGCCGGCGTTGACGAAGAACGAGATCCGCCCGACCACCTCGCCGAACCGCTCGGCGGGCACCTGCCCGCCGTCGCGGACGGCGTCCAGCACCGCGATCGCCGTGCAGATCGCGTAGGCCACCTCCTGCACCGGGGTCGCCCCGGCCTCCTGGAGGTGATAGCTGCAGATGTTCACCGGGTTCCAGGCCGGCATCGCGGTCACCGTGTAGGCCACCACGTCGGTGACCATCCGCAGGCTCGGGCCCGGCGGGAACACGTAGGTCCCCCGGGACAGGTACTCCTTGATGATGTCGTTCTGCGTCGTCCCCGCCAGCCCCTCGAGGACGGCGGCCGGATCCTCGGACGCGCCGGCCTGCTCCAGCGCCACCTCCTGGTACAGCGCCAGCAGCCACATCGCGGTGGCGTTGATCGTCATAGACGTATTGGTCCGCTGCAGCGGGATGCCCTCGAACAGGGTCCGCAGGTCGCCCAGGTGCACCACCGGCACCCCGACCCGGCCGACCTCGCCGCGCGCCATCGGGTGGTCCGGGTCGTAGCCCGTCTGGGTGGGCAGGTCGAAGGCGACCGACAGCCCGGTCTGGCCCTTGGCCAGGTTCCGCCGGTACAGCGCGTTGGACTCCGCCGGGCTGGAATGCCCGGCGTAGGTGCGCATCAGCCACGGGCGGTCGCGTTGCGACGACATCGACGCCCCTCCGTCCACGAGGCCTCCCTCGAGGGATGTCAGCGAGGCTAACCGGAGCCGACGGGCTCGGGCAGGCGCGACGCGGTGACCGAAGTCACGCCGTTCAGCCGACTCGGGGTGGTGCCCGCTCGGCCGGATCCCCGGCCGCGGCGCTTCAGCCGAGCAGGGAGTCCACGTAGCACCAGCGCCAGGCCTCGCCGAGCTCCAGGCTGCGCATCACCGGGTGCCCGACGCCCTCGTAGTGCCGGTCGGCGTGGCGGTTCGGCGAGGAGTCGCAGCAGGCCACGTGGCCGCAGGCGAGGCACATCCGCAGGTGCACCCAGTTCCGCTCGCCGATCAGCACGCAATCCTCGCACTCCTGCGTCGTCCGCGGGACCGTGTCGGTCGGGGCGTCCCGCAGGTGCTCGCAGTCCTCCACCCGCGCGGCGGTCAAGGTGCCGGCCGAGCTCGGCGGCGCCTGCTCGGCGAAGGTGCCGAGCATCGCCTCCTCCTGGTCCACCCGATCGATCACCTCCGCGACGACGTCGTGCGCCAGCGCACCGGTACGCCGCTGCTCCAGCAGCACGTCCCGCTCGGCCTCGAGCATGCCCACCCGCAGGCGGCGGAAGACCCACGCCGGCGTCGGCCGGTCGGCCTGTCCCAGCCGCTCCCAGGCCGCGTCGGCCACCCGCTGGCTCCACGAGCGCAGTCCCTCCACGGTCTCCGGTGGGTCGTCGGGACCGGCCATCTCCTCCAGGCGGCGCAGCCCGGCCTGGGAGGCCCGTTGGGTGATCACCGCCTGGGACAGCGCGTCCTGCGCCGGGTCCGGCCCCTGCACCCCGAGCAGCCGGACCAGCCAGGGCAGCGTCGCCCCCTGCAGCAGGAGCGTTCCGGCGACCACCACGAACGCCACGACGATCAGCACGTCCCTCGACTCGAGCGCCGCGGGCAGCGTGAAGGCGGCTGCCAGTGTGACCACACCGCGCATCCCGGCCCAGGAGACCAGCGCCGTGTACCGCCAGGAATGGGGTGGCAC
>JBKPQU010000170.1:0-4964 GCA_046734255.1 Actinomycetota bacterium | reverse complement strand
TCTGGAGCCCGGAGTTCGAGTACGCCGAGCTGGACATCAAGGACCTCCTGCACGAGAAGCAGCGGCTGGCCTCCTGGATGCCGGGCGTGCCGGCTCCGCCGGCGCTGGACGCCGGCGCTCCGGAACCGCGCGAGGTGGGCGTGGCCACCGCCGCGGCCGAGCGGGTCCTGGCCGAGATCGAGGCGGCACGGCTGGCGGCGGCCGGCGAGTCCACCGCGGTCGCGGACGCAGTCGCCGACGCGGATCACGGCGACAGCGACGCACCGGACAACGAGGACAGCAACGACGACAGCAACGACGACAGCAACGACGACCCGGGTGCCGCCGGACCCGAGCAGGAGCCGTGACCGCACTGGAGGTCATCTTCGCCGCCCTGGCCGTGCTCGCTGGGGCGTCCGCGCTGCTGGCCGTGACCAGCCCGCGGGTGGTGCACTGCGCGCTCTGGCTGGTGGTCACGCTCGGGTGCCTGGCGGGGGTCTACCTCGTGCTCGGCGCGGAGGTGGTGGCGCTGGTCCAGCTGCTGGTCTATGTCGGCGCGGTCGTCGTCCTGGTGATCTTCGCGCTGATGCTCACCAGGGCGCCGACCGGCGCCAGCCGGGACCTGGACGCCCCGCCCGGGCAGCGGCTGGCGGCCGCCATCGCCGGAGGTGCGCTGGCGGTCCTGGTCGGCGGCACGCTGATGGCCGCGGTCGGCGACCGCTCGCTGCTGGTCGAGGGGGCCCGCGGCTCGCCCCGGGCGATCGGTGAGGCGGTCTTCGGCGGCTGGGTGCTGCCGTTCGAGCTGCTCTCGGTGCTGCTGCTGGCCGCGCTGGTCACGGCGCTCGCTGTGTCGCGGGGCCGGGACGGCAGGTGATCCATCTCGTCGGGCCCGTGGTCCTGGCCGCCGCCCTCGCGGGGACCGGCGTGTACGGCCTCGTGGCCCGGCGCAACGCCGTCCTGGTGCTGATCGGTGCGGAGCTGCTGCTCAACGGCGTCAACGTGCTGCTGGTGACCGTGGCGGCGATGCCCGCGGGGGGTCTGGCGGCGATGGCGGGCTCGCCGAACCCGGTGCTCGCCGGGCCGGCAGACCCGCTGCTGTCCGGGCAGGTGCTGGCGATCTTCGTGATCACGATCGCGGCCGCCGAGATCGGCGTCGCGCTCGCCGTCGTGCTGCTGCTGTTCCGCTCGCGGGCAACCTCCGACCTGGCGGGCGTCCGGGAACTCGGTGAGGCGTCCCCGAACTACACCGAGGATCCCGGCGGCGGTCCGTGGCCCGCCTCGACTCTGTCGACGGAATCGACGGCGGAGTCGGGCAACGGCGTGCAGCCGCAGCCCGAGACGGAGCCTTCGGAGAGCACGCCGTGACCGCCGCGGCCGCCCTGCTCACCGTGCTGCTGCCGCTGGCGGGAGCGGCCTTCGGCCTGCCCACCGGACGCCGGTCCCGGGCCTGGGCGCAGGAGTGGGCGGTGCTCGGGACGCTCGGCGCGTTCGCCGCGGCCTGCCTGGAGCAGTACGGCGTCCAGCGGGACGGGCCCGTCGGGGCGATCGGGCTGTTCGGCCTGTTCGGCCGGGTCGACACCGGCGGCGCGGTGCTGAGCCTCGACATCCAGGCGGACAGCCTGTCCGCGGTGGTCGCGGTCGCCGTCGGGCTGGTGGCGGTCTGCGTGCAGCTGTACTCCGTCGCCTACCTGCCCGGCGTTGGCACGCCCGATGCGCCCACCCGTTACCCCGCCTACGCCGCGACAGTGTCGATGTTCACCGCCGCGATGATGCTCGTCGTCCACGCTGCCGACCTCGTGCTGCTGCTGGTCGGCTGGGAGGTCATGGGTCTGGCCTCCTACCTGCTGGTCGGCCACCACTCCGAGCGCCAGGCGGCGCGGGCCGCGGCGGTCAAGGCGTTCCTCGTCACCCGGGTCGGCGACGTCGGCGTCCTGCTCGCCGTGGTGGCGCTGCTGGCCTGGGCCGGGACGACGTCGATCCCGAACGTGCTCGAGCAGGCGACGACCGGCGAGCTGTCCCGCACGGCGAGCACGACGGTCGGCCTGCTGCTGCTCGCCGGGATCGCGGGGAAGTCGGCACAGTTCCCGCTGCACACCTGGCTGCCCGACGCGATGGAGGGCCCGACCCCAGTCTCCGCCCTGATCCACGCGGCGACCATGGTGGCCGCCGGGGCATTCCTGCTGGCCCGCATGCTGCCGCTGTACCTCGCGGCCCCGGCGGCGCTGGCCGTGGCGGCGGTGATCGCGTCCATCTCGATGCTCGGCGCGGCGCTGGCCGCGCTGGCCGCCGAGGACCTCAAGCGGCTGCTCGCCTGGTCCACGATCAGCCAGGTCGCGTACATGATCGGTGGGATCGCGGTCGCCAACACCCCCAACGGATACGGGCCCGGGATCGCGCACCTGCTCTCCCACGCCGCCTTCAAGGCCCTGCTGTTCCTCACCGCGGGATGCCTGATCACCCTCGCCGGGACCCCCCTGATGTCGGGGATGGCGGGGGTGCTGCGGCACCGCGGGTGGCTCGCGCTGGTGTTCGCCCTCGGGCTGGGCGCGCTGGCCGGCGTGCCGCCGCTGGGCGGGTTCTGGTCCAAGGAGGCCGTGCTGTCCGCCGCCGAGGCCGCGGCGGGTCGGGGTGAGTGGACCGGCTGGCTGGTCTACCTCACCGGCCTGATCACCACGCTGGTCACGGGGGTCTACGCGGGCCGCGCCTGGGCGCTGGTCTCCCAGCGGCTGCCCGAACCGGAGGCGGAGGGGCTGGCTCCGCCGGAGCTGGCCGAGGCGCTGCCGGACGCCCTGCCGCACGGGCCGGCGGGCGGGCCGACGGCCTCTCCCGCTCAGGTCGAGCAGTTCGAGGTCCACCCCGGGCAGCTCACGCCGGAACGCCTGCCGGTGCCGATGACGTTCCCCCTGCTCGTGCTCGCCGTGCCGACCGTGCTGTTCGGCCTGGTGCTGATCACGCCGCCGCCGGCGCTGTCCGGCATCCACCTGAACGTGGTGACCAGCGTGACCGGGTCGCTGCTCGCCCTGGCCGGGCTGGGCTGGGCGATTTCCGCGCAGCGGCTCGGCGCCGCGGACATCGCCGACGCGCTCCCCGCTCGGACGCGCGCGGTCCTCCGTAACGGCTACCGGTTCGACGATCTCCAGGACGCGCTGGTCGTGCGGCCCGTGCAGCGCCTGGCCCGGCTCGTCGGCCAGGGCGACCGGGACGTCGTCGACGCGTACGTCCGCGGCGTCGGCCTGGCCAGCCGCTGGGGCGGCCTGCTGCTGCGCCGGGCCAGCACGGGACTGGCCACCGGCTATGTCGCCTGGGTCGTCGTCGGTGCCGTGGCCGTCGGCGTGGCGGGGGTGATCCTGCAGTGAGCGACGGCGGGTGGCTGCTGCCGCTGCTGATCGGCGTCCCGCTGGCGGCGGCCGTGCTGCTGCTGGTCATCCGGCCGGCCTCCGACCGCGCCGCGGCGGTCTTCGGGACGGCGGTCGCGGTCGGTGAGCTCGGGCTGGCCGCGCTCGCCGTCTGGGCGGCCGCGCCGTACGGGCGTCCGGGGCCGCGGCTACAGGTGGACGTGCCGTGGATACCGGCGCTCGGCATGCGCGTGCACCTCGGGATGGACGGGGTCTCCGCGCCGCTCGTGCTGCTCACCGCACTGCTCACCCTGCTGGTCTGCTGGCACCTCGTCCGGGTGCGCCCGGTCGCCGCGCGGGTGGGCGGCCTGGTCGCCTGCTTTTTGACCGTCGAGGGCGGCGCGATCGCCACGTTCACCGCCCTGGACCTCCTGCTGTTCTTCGTCGCCTTCGAGGTCGTGCTGATCCCGATGTGGTTCGTGGTGGCGTTCTGGGGGGACGACACCCAGCCAGCGGTGTTGCGGCCGCCGGCCGCCCCCCTGCCCGGCGGCGAGGCGGCCCGCCGGGACGCCGCCAACCGCTTTGTCCTCTACACCGCGACCGGCTCGGCGGTGATGGTCCTCGGGCTGCTGCTGGTGACGCTGCGGGCGGGCACCTCCGACATCGTGGCGCTCACCGTTCGCGGGGGCGGCGGGATGTCGCTGACCGTGCAGACGGTGGCGGCGTTGCTGATCCTGCTCGGCCTGGCGGTGAAGGTGCCGATGTGGCCGCTGCACACCTGGCTGCCGCCGGCGCACACGATCGCGCCGACCGGCGGTTCCGTGCTGCTCGCCGGGGTGCTGCTGAAGATGGGCACCTACGGCATGATCCGCATCGTCGTCCCGGTGCTGCCGGAGGGCATGCGCCTGCTCGCCCCCTGGCTGGCCGCCTTCGGCGTGGTCGGTGTCATCTGGGGAGGCCTCGTCTGCCTGGTCGAGCGGGACCTCAAGCGCCTGATCGCGATGTCCTCGGTGGCGCACATGGGCTTCGTCCTGCTCGGGATCGCGTCGATGACCCCGCAGGGGATGCAGGGCGCGCTGTTCGCCAATGTCGCGCACGGCCTGATCACCGGCCTCCTGTTCCTCGTCGCCGGAGCCGTCAAAGACCGCCACCACACCTCCGACCTGTTCCTGCTCGGCCCGGGCATGCGGGACCGCCTGCCCCGGCTCGGCTGGCTGCTGGCCTTCGGCGCGATCGCCGGCCTCGGCCTGCCCGGGCTGGCGGGGTTCTGGGGCGAGCTGCTGGCGATCTCCGGGGCATGGCAGGGCGGCGCCGTCCTGGACGGGCTGGCCCGCCCGCTGGCAGTGCTGGCCGGGCTGGGCACCGCCCTGGCCGCCGCGTACCTCCTGCGCGTGCTGTGGGCGATCTGGCACGGGCCGCGCGAGCCGCGCTGGGCGGGGGCTGCGATCGGTGACGCCACTCGGCACGAGGTGGCCGTCGCGGCCCCGCTGGTGGCCGCCGTCTTCGCGCTGGGCATGCTGCCGCGGCTGCTGCTGGACGTGACCGGCCCGGCGGTGCGCGCACTGCTGGCCGCCGGAGGCCGGGGATGAGCCCGGCGCTGGGCGTCGTGCTGTCCGGCGTGCCGTCGCTGAACTGGGTGGCGCTCGGCCC
>JBKPQU010000169.1:0-7325 GCA_046734255.1 Actinomycetota bacterium | reverse complement strand
GTGCGCGAGGGGGGAGTTGAACCCCCACGTCCTTGCGGACACAGGAACCTGAATCCTGCGCGTCTGCCTATTCCGCCACTCGCGCGAGCGCGTGTCAGGCTAGCACGCGGGGTTTCGCCCACTGGGTCGCCGCTGGCGGGCTATCGCCGGCGGCGCGGGGTGGCTAGCGTCACCCCGGTGAGCGTCCCGGATGATCAGGGAGATGATCAGGGACTCGGCGGTCCGGAAACCCCGTTCCCCGACGCACCCGAGTTCGGCCGATCGCTGCCGTCCTTCTGCGCCAACCTTCTGGTCACGGACCCTCGGGTGTCCGCGGAGTTCTACCGCCAGGTGCTGGGCGCCGTCGTCCGGTATGTCGACGAGGACTTCGCCGCGATCGAGGTCCACGGCACCCCGATCATGCTGCACGCCGACAGGACGTACGCCGGGCACCCCTGGTACCCGGAACTGCGCGACGGCCTGCGCCGGGGCCTGGGAGCGGAGCTGCGGCTCTTCGGCGTCGACCCGGATCCCATGGCCCGGGCGGCGGACGCGCACGGCGGGCTCGTGCTGCAGCCGGCGCAGGACAAGCCGCACGGATGGCGCGAGACGATCATCGCCGACCCCGACGGCTACAGCTGGGCGATCGGGACGCCGCTGGCGGACGAGCCCGCCTGAAGGGATGCACGTCGGGCACCTGGAGCAGGTGATCGGCGTTGGTGAGGAGGGCGTGAATCGGCCGTCCCGAGGATCGGTGACTACCCTGGCCTTGCCGGCCGAGCCCAGCGGCGGAGGGAGGTGGACCATGGGCGTGCTCGACCGCTTCGAGAAGGGCATCGAGCGTGCGGTCAACAGCGCCTTCGCCAAGGCGTTCCGCAGTGAGGTGCAACCGGTGGAGGTCGCCAGCGCGCTCTGCCGGGAATGCGACGACCGCGTCGCCGTCGTCGGCCGCGGCCGGTCGCTCGTTCCCAACTCCTTCGTCGTCGAGCTCAGCGAGTCCGACTTCGGGCGGGTCGGGGAGTGGCAGGACGCCCTCGCCGACGAACTCCAGGCGGTGGTCTCCGACCACGCCGCCCAGCAGGGCTACTCCTTCGTCGGTGCGGTCCAGGTCAGCTTCGAGCACGCCGACGACCTGGACACCGGCGTGTTCCGGGTCCGCAGCTCGATGACCAGACCTCCGACGCACGCCGGGCACGCGGGCCTGGTGCCCGGAGCCGAGATCGAGGCCACCGCGGCCGACCCCGCACCGTCGCCGGTCGGCGCCGTCCCGGCGGCCGCGCAGCCCACGCTGGACGTCGACGGCCAGGTGTACCGGCTCAGCGCGCCGGTCACCGTCCTGGGCCGCAGCTCCGAGGCGGACATCGCGCTGGACGACCCCGGCATCTCGCGGCGGCACGCGCAGATCCAGCTGGACGCCGGGCACGCCGTCCTGCTCGACCTGGACTCCACCAACGGCACGTTCGTGGACGGCGAGCGGGTGCGCAGTGCACCGCTGACCGACGGCAGCCAGATCACGATGGGACGCACCCGGATCGTCTACCGCCTGGGCCGGTGGTGACCCCGGTCAGATGAGCGAGCTCACCCTCACGCTGCTCCGCCTCGGCTATCTCGTGCTGCTCTGGGTCTTCGTGCTGTCGGTGGTCTCGGTGCTGCGCCGGGACATCTACGGCACCAGGGTCACCCGCCGGGCCACCACCGCCGGGCCGCCGGCGCCGCCCGTCCGGCAGCCCCGATCGGCGGTGGAGGAGTTGCGTGGCATGCCGCGCTCCCTGGTCGTCACCGAGGGGTCGCTCCAGGGGACGACGATCAGCCTCGGCCAGGCGCCGATCCTGATCGGGCGCGCCCCGGAGTGCACGCTGGTGCTCGACGACGACTTCGCCTCCAGCAGGCACGCCCGGTTGTCGTTGCAGGGTGGGGTCTGGATGGTCGAGGATCTCGGGTCGACCAACGGAACGTTCCTGGGCCGCTCCCGGGTGGCCGAAGCGACGCCCCTGGAGCCCGGGGCACCGGTTCGCATCGGCCGGACCGTGCTCGAGTTGCGGAGGTAGTGCATGGCCATCGCTCTGCGCTACGCCGCCCGATCCGACGTCGGGCTGGTCCGCACGACGAACCAGGACTCCGGCTATGCCGGGCCGCACCTGCTGGTGGTCGCCGACGGCATGGGCGGGCACGCCGGCGGGGACGTCGCCTCCTCCCTCGCGATCGCCGAACTGGCCCCGCTGGACGGGGAGTCGCACGGCTCGGACGACGCCGCCGACCATCTGTCCCGCGCGGTGCACGACGCGCACCGGCAACTGCTCAGCCGCGTCTCGGAGGAACCGGGGCTGTCCGGAATGGGCACCACGGTCACCGCGATGCTGCGCAGTGGCAGCCGGCTGGCGCTGGCGCACATCGGCGACTCCCGGGCGTACGCGCTGCGCGACGGCACGCTGGTGCAGATCACCCGGGACCACACGTTCGTCCAGACGCTGGTGGACGAGGGCCGGCTGACCGCCGAGGAGGCCGGCCAGCACCCGCAGCGCTCGGTGCTGATGCGTGTGTTGTCGGACATCGTCGACGACGTCGAACCGGACCTGTCGGTGCGCGAGGCCAAGATCGGCGACCGGTACCTGTTCTGTTCCGACGGCCTGTCCGGCGTGGTGAGCTTCGAGACCCTGCAGGAGACCCTGGCCCTCGGCATGGACCCGGACACCACCTGCGACCACCTGGTCCAGCTGGCCCTGCGGGCCGGAGCTCCGGACAACGTCACCTGCATCGTCGCCGACATCGTGGACGCCAACGATCGCCCTCCCGACACCGTGCCGGCCGTGGTCGGAGCGGCATCGTCACACCAGCCCGCGCGCAGCACCGCCTCACCGTCGGCGGCCGAGCGGGCGGCCGGGCTGACCGCGCCGAGCACGCCCGCCACCGACCTCCCCTCCGAGCCGGTGACGACCAGGGCTCGGACGTTCCGCCTGATCCGCGCCGGAGCGTTCGGCCTGGCGGTGCTCGCGCTGGTCGCCGGAGGGATGTTCGGGGCCTACCGGTGGAGCCAGGTGCAGTTCTTCGTCGGCGCCTCCTCCGGATCCGTGGCGATCTACCGCGGGCTGCCGCAGGACCTCGGCCCGATCCGGCTGTCCCGGGTCGACAAGGTGCTGCGCGACATCCCCGTGGACGAGCTGCCGTCCTACTCGCGGCAGCGGGTGCAGCGCGGGATCGTCGCGAACGGCAAGACCGCCGCGAGCGCGATCGTCCAGTCGCTGCGGGACCAGGTGGAGGCCTGCCGCGCGGCCGCCGGGCCGACCGCCGGGTCGACCGCCGGGTCGACCGCCGCGCCGACAGCTGCGGCGCCGGTCACGACCGCGACCGCCACCACCCTTCCCACCACACCCGTCACCACGGCACTCCCACCGCCTTCGACCGAGTCCGAGCGCGGCGGTGGTTCCGGTTCGCCGTCGACCCTGGTCCCCGGCGGGCAGTCCGGCCCGCCGCGCGGCGGGCCGGAGACGCCGACCGCGGCCGTCCCGAGCGGCCAGCCGAGCCCGACCGCGCAGGCCACCGCCACGGCGCCCACCACCTCGCCTCCGGCCACTCCCAGCGCCACGCCAAGCACGCTCAGCGGGCTGCCCCCTGCCGATTGCGAGGGGATCGGCTGATGGCGCTGGTCGACCCCGTGGTCCCGCGGACCAGGCGCAACGTCGAGGCCGTACTGATCGTCATGGCGGTCGCCGTCGCGCTGGGCGCCTACGCGCTGGTGGGCCTGAACGTCAACGGGCGGCTGCCCCCCGGAATGATCGGTTACGCCGCCGGCCTTGCTGCGCTGGCCGGTTCGGTGCACGTCGTGCTCCGGCTGCGGGCCAAGTACGCCGATCCGGTGCTGCTGCCGATCGCCACCGCGATCAACGGGATCGGGCTGGTCGTCATCCATCGGCTCGACCTTGCCGAAGGTCGCAGCTTCGGCGAGTCGCTGGCCTTCCGGCAGCTGATCTGGACGGCCGTGGGCGTCGCCGCGGCGGTCGCCGTCCTGCTGCTCGTGCGCGACCACCGGGTCTTGCGCCGCTACACCTACACCGCGATGGTCGCCGGTCTGGCGCTGCTGCTGCTGCCGCTGGTCCCGCTGCTCGGACACACGATCAACGGCGCCCGGCTGTGGATCCGGATCGGGCCCATGTCCTTCCAGCCCGGCGAGCTCGCCAAGATCGTCCTGACCGTGTTCTTCGCCGGCTACCTCGTGACCGCCCGGGACTCGCTGTCGCTGGTCGGCCGCAAGGTGCTCGGCCTGCAGCTGCCGCGGGCCCGCGACCTCGGGCCGATCCTCGTCGCCTGGCTGGCCAGCCTCGGCGTGCTGGTCTTCGAACGCGACCTCGGTACCTCGCTGCTGTTCTTCGGGCTGTTCGTGGCGCTGCTCTACGTGGCAACCGAGCGGACCAGCTGGATCGTCATCGGCCTGGTCCTGTTCGCCGGCGGCGCCTTCCTCGCCTGGACGGCGTTCGCGCACGTGCAGAAGCGGGTCGACATCTGGCTGCACCCGTTCGCGGCCAACCTCGTCGACGCCAGCTACCAGCTGGTCCAGGCGCTGTACGGCATGGCCAGCGGCGGCCTGCTCGGCACCGGGCTCGGCCAGGGCCGGCCGGATCTCGTGCCGTTCGCGGAGAGCGACTTCATCGTCGCCGCGATCGGTGAGGAGCTCGGCCTGACCGGGATGTTCGCGCTGCTCCTCCTCTACCTGTTGATGGTCGAGCGCGGGCTGCGGACCGCGATCGGCGTGCGCGACGGGTTCGGCAAGCTGCTCGCCGCGGGCCTGGCGTTCTCGGTGGCGCTGCAGTGCTTCGTGGTGATCGGCGGGGTCACCCGGGTGATCCCGCTCACCGGGCTGACCACCCCGTTCCTGGCCTACGGCGGATCCTCGCTGGTGGCCAACTGGATGCTCGTGGCCATCCTGCTGCGGATCTCCGACTCCGCGCGCCGGCCCGCGCAGGTCGCGGCGGGAAGCGTCACCGGAACCAGCCCCGCACCGGCCCCGGCGGCGGTGACCTGATGAACGGGCCGCTGCGCAGGCTGGCCGGCGTCGTCGCCGTCCTGTTCATGTCCCTGCTGATCAGCGTCACCTGGGTGCAGTTCGTCTCCGCGCAGACGCTGAACAACCACCCCGGCAACGTCCGGACGCTGTACCGGGAGTTCGGCCGGGAGCGGGGCCCGCTGCTGGTCGCCGGCTCCAGCGTGGCCCAGTCGGTGCCGGTCCACGACCCGTACAAGTTCCAGCGCACCTACCCGCGCGGCCCGCTGTACAGCCACGTCACCGGCTACTACTCGATCGTCTACGGCGCCACCGGGATGGAGGCCGCGGCGAACGGCCTGCTGTCCGGGACCGCGGACCAGCTCTTCTACCGCCGGATCGGCGACCTGGTCAACGGGCAGCAGCCGCAGGGCGCCTCGGTGGAGCTGACTATCAACCCCAGGCTGCAGCAGGTCGCATCCCGCGCATTGGGTGACCAGAAGGGTGCCGTGGTCGCGCTGGACCCGAAGACCGGCAACGTGCTGGTCATGGTGAGCAAGCCGGAGTACGACCCGAACCTGCTGGCCAGCCACGACATCGCGGAGGTCCGCAAGGAACGGGCGAAGCTGCTCGCCGACCCCGACCGCCCGCTGGAGAACCGGGCGATCGCCAGCCGGCTCTACCCGCCGGGCTCGGTGTTCAAGCTGGTCACCGCCGCCACGGCACTGTCCAGCGGGAGGTACACCCTCGACTCGCAGCTCGACGGACCCGCCTCCCTCGACCTGCCGCAGACCACCGCGACGCTGCGCAACGACTTCTCCGGCTCCTGCGGGCCGAACAACAAGATCTCGCTGGCCGACGCGCTGAGGATCTCCTGCAACACCGCCTTCGCGTCCTTGGGCATGGCGCTCGGCGGCGACGCGCTGCGCCAGCAGGCCGAGAAGTTCGGGTTCGGCACCGACCTGCAGATCCCGCTGACCGTGACCCCGAGCACGTTCCCGGCGCAGCTGGACGCCCCGCACACCGCGCAGTCCGCGATCGGCCAGTTCGACGTCCGGGTCAGCCCGATGCAGATCGCGATGGTCACGTCGGCGATCGCCAACCATGGCGTGCTGATGCGGCCGAACATGATCCGCCAGGTCCGCAGCGCCGACCTGGAGGTGATCGAGCAGCCGGCGCCGGAGCGGATGTCGGTGGCCGTCAGCCCCCAGGTGGCCCAGGATCTGACCCAGATGATGATCGGGGTGGTGCAGTCCGGCACCGGGACGCGCGCCCAGATCAACGGGGTCACGGTCGCCGGCAAGACCGGCACCGCGCAGCAGGGTGAGGGCCGGCCGCCGCACGCCTGGTTCACCGCCTTCGCACCGGCCGAGGATCCGCAGATCGCGGTCGCGGTCGTCGTCGAGGACGGCGGCGGTCTGGGCGACGCGGCCTCCGGTGGCCGGGTCGCGGCACCGATCGCCCGCGAAGTGATCGAGGCGGCGATGTCCCGATGAGCCTTCATCCGGGCCAGCGGCTGGACGGGCGCTACGTGCTCACCCAGCGGATCGCCTCGGGCGGGATGGGCGAGGTGTGGAGCGGCACCGACGAGGTGCTCGACCGCCCGGTCGCGGTCAAGGTGCTGCGCGCCGGGCTGGCCGCCGAGCAGACCTTCCGCGCTCGGTTCCGCGCGGAGGCCCGTACCGCGGGCGGGTTGACGCACGGGTCGATCGCTGCGGTGTTCGACTACGGCGAGATCGGCGACCTGGCCTACCTGGTGATGGAGCTGGTGGACGGCGAGCCGCTGTCGGCGCTCCTGGCCCGGGAGGGGGCGCTGAGCATCGATGCGACCCTGGATCTCGTCGCGCAGACCGCACGCGCCCTGCACGCCGCGCACCTGCGCGGAGTGGTCCATCGCGACGTCAAGCCCGCGAACCTGCTGATCACGCCCGACTTCCGGGTGAAGGTCACCGACTTCGGCATCGCCCGACCGCGCGACCACGAGCCGCTCACCGCGACCGGGCAGGTGATGGGCACCGCGCACTACCTGGCGCCGGAACTGGCCAGGGGCGAGGTGGCGTCCCCGCTGTCCGACGTGTACGCGCTGGGGATCGTGGCCTACGAGTGCCTGGCCGGGCGGCGCCCGTTCGAGGGAACCAACCAGGTCGCGGTGGCCACGGCGCAACTGCAGCAGGCGCCGCCGCCGCTGCCGGAGACGGTCCCGTCGGACATCCGCGAGGTGGTGTTCGCCGCCCTGGCCAAGCGTCCCGAGGAGCGCCCCCGCAGCGCGCAGGCCTTCGCCGTCCAGCTCGAGGACCTGCTCAGGCGCCGGAAGGCCGGTACGCGCGCTGCTGCGGCCGCCCCGACCGAGCACCTCGCGGAGGTCCAGCAG
>JBKPQU010000168.1:0-3774 GCA_046734255.1 Actinomycetota bacterium | reverse complement strand
GCACGAGAGCGCGCTCGCCGCGGCCGCACTCGACCGGGCCCGGGCCACCCTGGCCCGGCTCAGCGCGCAGGCCCGCCGGCTCCGGCAGGCCCAGGAGGCGGAACGCGCGCTGGCCGCCGCCGTCGCCGCGGCACGGCTCGGACCGGGCTGGATGTCCCCCGCCGCGACGGACATCCCGGCGGAGTTCGCGGCCGACTACAAGGCGGCGTCGCACACCTGCACCGGGCTGCGGTGGACGCTGCTGGCCGCGGTCGGCCAGGTGGAGAGCGGGCACGGCCGGAACAACGGGCCGTCGTCGGCCGGTGCGATCGGACCGATGCAGTTCATGCCGGCCACGTTCGCGCTCTACGCGGTCGACGGCGACGGCGACGGCGTGACCGACGCGTGGGACCCCGAGGACGCCATCTTCACCGCCGCCCGCTACCTCTGCGCGTCCGGGATCGCGGCCGGCGGCGCGTCCGGGGTGCACGACGCCCTCCTCGCCTACAACCACGCCGAGTGGTACGTGGCCCTCGTGCTCGCGGTGGAGCGGGCGATCATCGCCGCGCAGCATCACGAGCCGCCGGCGACGGGCAACCGCCGCTGAGCGCCGCCCGCAGGGCTACTACCCGGTGGTCTCCGTCCCGGCGGTGCCGGGGGCGTCCTGGTTCGGGGTCCCATCGCCCGCCCCCTGGCGATGTGGCTGCACTTGCCGGGTCGCTCCCTCGGCATCCGCGACGGCGTCCGCCACCTCGGCCCGCGCCTGCGAGAGCGCCTCCGCCGGGTCCCGCAGTGCGGGGGCGTCGATCTCCACGGCCTCGGTGCGTGCCCGCGCGCCTTCCCCGTCCCACCGGGTCGCCTCGTCCATCGGATGACCGCCGAGTGTCTGCCCGATCCCGCGCAGCGCCTGGGTCAGCTCGGTGGGAACGATCCACAGCTTGCTCGAGGCGCTGTTCGCGATCTGCGGCAGCACCTGGAGGTACTGGTAGGCCAGCAGCTTGGAGTCCGCGTTCCCGCGGTGGACGGCGTCGAAGACCTGCAGGATCGCCCGGGCCTGTCCCTCGGCCTGGAGTATCGCGGCCTGGGCCTGACCCTCGGCGCGCAGGATGGACGACTGCCTGTCCCCCTCGGCGGTGAGGATCTGGGACTGCTTGACCCCCTCCGCGGTCAGGATCGCGGCACGGCGGTCCCGCTCCGCGCGCATCTGCTTCTCCATCGAGTCCTGGATGCTGTGCGGCGGGTCGATCGCCTTCAGCTCGACCCGATTGACCCGGATCCCCCACCGGCCGGTGGCTTCGTCCAGGACGCCGCGCAACTGGCTGTTGATCTGGTCCCGCCCGGTCAGGGTCTGCTCGAGGTCCAGCGAGCCGATCACGTTCCTCAGCGTGGTGACGGTCAGCTGCTCGATCCCCTGGATGTAGTTGGAGATCTCGTAGGTGGCCGCGCGGGGGTCGGTGGGCTGGTAGTAGATCACGGTGTCGATGTTCACGACGAGGTTGTCCGAGGTGATCACCGGTTGCGGCGGGAACGACACCACCTGCTCGCGCAGGTCCACGGTCGCCCGGGGACGGTCGACGAACGGGATCAGGAAATGCAGCCCGGGATCCAGGGTGCGCGCGTAACGCCCCAGCCGTTCGACGATCACGGCCGTTGCCTGCGGCACGATCCGCACCGCTCGGACGATCGCGCTGATCGTGAACACCAGCACGAGGCCGAGGACGACGAGCAGCAGGATCTGCTCAGGGCTCATGACTTCTCCATCCGGTCAGTCCCGCCGCTCCTGCGCAGGCCCGGGTTCGGGCTGCGGCGGGGGCTGCGGGACAGGGTCTTGCAACTGTGGCCGGGCCGAGCCGCCCGTGACGGGGTGACCGTAGTGGGGCGGGGACTCGGGGCGGATCACGGCGGTCGCGCCGTCGATCGCGACGACGGTGACCTGCGAACCGACCGGTAGCGGGACGGTGGGACCCGAGGCGCGGGCCGTCCAGACCTCGCCGGCGAGCTTGATCTGCCCGCCGTGCTCGGTCACCTCCTCCAGCACCGCCGCGGTGCGGCCGACCAGCCCGGCGGTGCCGGTCGCCACCGCGGGCGTGCTGCGGCGCAGCATGCGAAGGCCGACCGGCCGGGCCACGAGCAGCAGCAGGGTCGAGGCCAGTGCGAACACCAGCGTCTGCACGGTGACCGGGGCGCCGATCCCGGCAGCCACGGCGGCAGCCACCGCACCGAGAGAGAACATCGCGAAGACCAGGTTGAGCGACGTGACCTCGAGGATGGCGGCCAGCAGGGCGCCCGCCAGCCACAGCAACCACATGCTGTCGGACACTTCCTCACCCCCGGCTCTCGCTCAGGCCTGGGCCGTTACCTGCCCTTCGGAATGCTCCTCCCATTCAACGTCCTGGGAGTGTCCGTTGGTGCCCGGTGCCACCTGTGGGCCCCCGTCCCCGGCGGCGGCCGGGGCGTCGTCGCGCCCGCTGTGACTCCCCCGGGCCCTGGCACGTCCGTGCCGGTGCTCTGCGGGCTCCTCGGGCGGCAGCCGGATCGCCTCGTCCCCTCCAGGGGGCCCCGCCTGCGCGCCACCCCCGGTCGCGCCGTGCCGGGCGCCGGGGTGGGCGCCGTCCTCGCGCAGCTTGGCGGTCCAGCGCTCACCGGAGTGCTCCACGGCCAGCGGGACGTCGAAGGTCGCCGACAGGTGCTCGTCGGTGATGGTCTCCTCGAGCGGCCCGGCGGCCACCACCCGCCCGGCGCGCAGCAGCAGGGCGTGGGTGAACCCGGGCGGGATCTCCTCGACGTGGTGGGTGACCAACACGATCACCGGTGAGCGCCGGTCGCCGGCGAGCTCCGCGAGGTCGCGGACGAGCGTCTCCCGGCCGCCGAGGTCCAGGCCCGCGGCCGGCTCGTCCAGCAGCACGATCTCCGGGTCGGTCATCAGCGACCGGGCCAGCTGCACGCGCTTGCGCTCGCCCTCGCTCAGCGTGCCGAAGGTGCGGTCGGCGAGGTGGGCGACGCCGAAGGCGGCCAGCAGGTCGTCGGAGCGGCGGTGGTCGGTGTCGTCGTAGGTCTCCCGCCAGCGTCCCGCGACCGCGTACGCGGCGGTGAGCACCACGTCCCCGACCCGCTCCGCGGGCGGGAGGCGCTCGGCGAACGCCGCGCTGGACAGGCCGATCCGGGGGCGGAGGTCGAAGACGTCCACGGCGCCCAGGGTCTCCCCGAGGATCCGCGCCGAGCCCGTGGTGGGGTGCATGCGAGCGCCGGTGATCTGCAGCAGCGTGGTCTTCCCGGCGCCGTTGGGCCCGAGGATGACCCAGCGCTCCCCCTCGCGGACCCGCCAGGTCACGCCGTCCAGGAGTGTCTGCCCCTCGCGCAGGACCGACACGCCGATCAGGTCGAGCACGTCACTCACGTGCGTGACCCTACGGCACGACGTAGGTGCGTGGCTCCACCTACTCTTGACTGCGTGCTCGATCTACCGCGCAGCGTCCGGCTGGCGACCTGGGGCACCGCCGTGCTCACCGGCGGTGCGTCGGTCGCCTCCGCGGTGGCCGCGGTGACCGGGGACGACGAGGCGCACGAGGTCACCCCGCCGCCCGGCGGCCGGGACACCACCGGGTGGGAGTGGTCGGCGGGCCTCGCCGGCCTGCTCGAGGCGCTGCGGGCCGAGGGGATCGCCGGCCTGCGGGTCGTGCTGCCCGCCCCCGGGGACGCGCTCGGACTGCCCGGTCCCGCGGACTTCAACGTCGCGGCCCTGGAGGCCGGGGAGTGCGTGGTGGCCGAGCCGTCGTCGCAGGGTCCGTGGTGGGG
>JBKPQU010000167.1:0-6026 GCA_046734255.1 Actinomycetota bacterium | reverse complement strand
ACGTCCCCCTCGCCGGCCTCGACGGTGCTGCCCAGGTAGACCTCCACCACCTCCGGACTGCGGATCACCTCCTGCGGGTCGCCGAGTGCGAGCATCCGCCCGTAGGTCAGGCACATCAGCCGGTCCACGACGGCGAGCAGCGCGTGCACGATGTGCTCGATCCAGATCACCGCGACGCCGCCGTCCCGCAGCCCGCGGATCGTCTCCACCAGCGCCGGCAGCTCCGCCTCCGAGAGCCCGCCGGCGATCTCGTCGAGCAGGATCAGCTGCGGGTCGGTGGCCAGCGCGCGGGCGAGCTCGAGGCGCTTGAGGTCGAGCAGCCGCAGCGACCCGGCCGGCCGGTCCGCCATCGCCTCCAGCCCGGCCCTGGTCACCGCGGTGTACGCCGTCTCGTACCCCCGCTGCCCGCGCCGGGACGCGCCGAAGCGCGCCCCGACGAGGACGTTCTCGAACACCGTCATCCGGGTGAACGGGCGCGGGATCTGGTAGCTGCGCCCGATGCCCGCGCGGCAGCGGTCGGCCGCGGCCAGCGTGGTCACGTCCGAGCCGCCGAACCGCACCTCGCCGGCGTCCGCCCGCAGGACCCCGGCGATCAGGTCGAGCATCGTCGACTTCCCGGCGCCGTTCGGCCCGACGACGCCCAGCGCCTCCCCGGCCGCGACGTCGAAGCCGAGGTCGTCGACGACGACGAGCCGGCCGAAGCGCTTGGACAGGCCGCGGACCTCCAGCAGCGGCCCGGGATCGGTCACGGAAGCGGCTCCACCTTCCCACCCAGTGGGATCGCCGTCGCCAGCTTGTTGCTGACGATCACCAGGTTGTACTTGTACTTCCCGCTGGTGTCCTTCCGCCACTGGCCGCCGACCAGCGGGGTCTTGGCGACGTTGGGCACCGGGCCGCTCGTCCAGTCCAGGTCACCGACGATCGTGGAGACCTTGAGCGTGGACAGCGCGGTGGCCACCTTCTGCTTGTCCGGCCCGCCGGCCGCCTTCAGCGCGGCGACCGCCACCTCGAACAGCGCGTGCGAGAAGCCCAGCGGCTGGGTCCACTGCTTGCCGGTCGAGGTCTGGTAGGCGTCGGCCAGCTGCTGCGCCGACTGCTCGGTCAGGCTGCTGGTGAACGGGTGGTTCGGGCTCCACCACACCTCGGTGCCCAGGTTGACCCCGCTGTCACCGAGCGCCTCGATCACCGAGGGGAACAGCAGCGACTTCCCGATCGTGGCGATCCTCGGGTGGTAGCCCTGCTGCTGGGCCTGCTTCCAGAAGTTGATGAAGTCCGGCGGGATCGGCACGCCGAGCAGGACCTGCGCGTCCGCGGCCTTGAACTTCGAGATCTGCGCGGTGAAGTCCTGGGTGCCGGTGGGGTAGAAGCCGGGGTCGACGATCGAGTAGCCGTCCTTGGCGACCACCGGCCCGAACCCGGTCTTCTTGTCGCCCCAGGCCTTTCCGTCCGGGTCGTTCGGCCACAGGGCGCCGGCCTTCTTGTTCGTCGGCACCTGGTTCCACATGTCCAGGTAGACGGCCTCGACGTCCTCGAGACCCCAGAAGAAGTGGTAGGTCCACTTGAAGGGCTTGTCCGGGGTGCCGCCCCGGCCGAAGTAGTACGGCTGCCAGGGCGCCACTGTCGTGATGCACGGGACGCCGTTGGCCTCGCACTGGTCCGCCACGGGGTTGACGATGTCCGGGGTGGAGGAGGCGAGGATCAGGTCCACGCCGGAGTTGTTGATCAGGTCGGCGGCGACCTCACCCGCGCGCTTGGAGTCCGACGCGGCATCCTTCAGGATCACCTGCACCTGGTAGACCGTGCCGCCGATCTGCAGCGGGTGGTCCTTGAAGTACTGCGTCATCTGATTGATGACGTAGGTGTCCGCCTCCCCGAACGGTGCGAGCGCGCCGGTCTGCGGCGAGACGTAGCCGACCTTGATGACGCCGCTGCCGACGCTGTTGCTCTGGCCGGCGTTGCCGCCGTTGTCGAGGCCGCTGCCGCAGGCGGCGAGGACGAGCGCGCCGACCGCTGTGAACGCGGTGAGTGCGGTGCGTCTGCCGATCATCCGGTCTCCTCGTGTGGGGACGCCGTCGGTGCGACGGGTCGGGTGCGGACGCCGGCCCGGTACCGGCGTTCCGTGGTGCACCGCGGGCGACGGGCCGCGGGTCTGCAACAGCCGGGCCGAGGCCCGGAACGTGGGCTCAGGCGCCGTCCGTCTTGGCCAGCCACGGGTAGCGCTGGGTGTCCTGGCCCGCGTAGTCGGGGTCGAGGTAGATGAAGCAGCGCTGGATCAACCAGTCGCGGATCTCGAACACGTCGCACCAGCGGCCGGCCGCCCAGTCCGGGACGCCGGCCCGCCAGGGTCCGTCCCGGTGCTCTCCGTGGCTGGTGCCCTCGCACACCACGAGGTCACTCCCGGAGAAGATCCAGGTGAAGGCCGCGTAGTCGTGCACGATCTCCTTGAGCGTCGCCCCCACATCGGCGAAGCACTGCCCGATCTCTGCCTTCCCGTTGGCCAGGCCCCACTTCGGGAAGTACAGCTGGGCGTCGTCGGCGAACAGGTCGAGGATGCTGCCGCCGGTCGAGGTGACCCCCGCCCGGTCGAACGCCTTGAGGTACTCCAGCGCGACGGACTTGCGCTGCTCGTCGGTCATGGTCTGACGGGTCACTGCCATCGCCGCGCTCCTGTTCGGCTAGCTGTTGCGTACTGTCTGCGGTGCTTGTCAGGGCCTCGGGTAGAACGGGGGCAGCTGGGCATCGACGTTGATCCACACGGCCTTGGCCTCGGTGTACTCGTGCATGGCCTCGAAGCCCATCTCCCGGCCGTAGCCGGACCGACCGACGCCACCGAACGGGGAGCCGGGGTTCACCCGCTTGTAGGCGTTGACCCAGACCATCCCGGCGTGCAGGTCGCGGGCGACGCGATGCGCCCGCGACAGGTCGCGGGTCCACAGCCCGGCTCCCAGGCCGTAGTCCACGCCGTTGGCGAGTTCGAGCGCCTCCGCTTCGGCGTCGAACTCGTGGATCGTCATGAACGGGCCGAACACCTCCTCGCAGGAGACCCTGGTCCCCGGCGCGGCCCGCACGACCGTCGGGCGGACGTAGCACCCGCCGGCGAGGTCGGCGTCCTCGGGAGCCGTCCCGCCGGTCAGCACCTCGCCGCCCTCGTCGCGGGCGACCTTGACGTAGGTGAGGACCCGGTCTCTGTGCTGCGGTGAGGTGAGCGGCCCCATCTCGGTGGCGGGGTCCTTGGGGTCGCCCAGCCGGATCGACTCCGCCAGCTGCACGAACCGCGCGACGAACTCCTCCGCGATCGAGGAGTGCACGATCAGCCGGCTGGCGGCGATGCACGCCTGCCCCTGGTTGTGGAAGATCCCGAACGCGGTCCCGGCGACCGCCGCGGCCAGGTCGGCGTCCGCGAAGACGATGTTGGCGCCCTTGCCGCCGAGCTCCAGGTGCACCCGTTTCAGGTTGCCCGCGCTGGCCGCGACGACCTCGCGACCGACCGCGGTCGAGCCGGTGAAGGACACCTTGGCGATCCCCGGGTGCTCGAGGATCCGCTGCCCCGCCGTCGGCCCGTACCCCGGGAGGATGTTGACCACGCCGGGCGGGAACCCCACCTCCTGGATCAGCTCGGCCACCCGGAGCGAGCTGAGCGGGGTCAGCACGGCGGGCTTGAGCACGGCCGTGTTGCCGGCGGCCAGCGCCGGCCCGAGCTTCCAGCTGGTGAACATCAGCGGGAAGTTCCACGGCACGATCTGGCCGACCACGCCGAGCGGCTCTCGCACGACGTAGTCGAGGAAGCCGCGCTCGACCGGTACGACCGAGCCCTGGTACTTGTCGGCCATCCCGCCGAAGTAGCGGAAGGTCGCCGCGGTGCGCGGAACGTCCAGCCCGCGGGTGTCCCGGATCGGGTGGCCGGTGTCCCGGGTCTCCAGCAGCGCAAGCGCCTCGGCGTCCGCCTCGACGGCGTCCGCCAGCCGCAGCAGCAGCCGGCCCCGCTCGGCGGCGGGGGTCAGCCGCCAGTCGTCGTACGCCCGCCCGGCCGCCTCGACCGCACGGTCGACGTCGGCGGCCCGGGCCTCGGCGACCTCGGCCAGCAGGCTGCCGTCATGCGGGTCCCGGACCTCGATGGACGAGCCGTCGACGGCGTCGACGAAGCTCCCCCCGACGAAGAGCCGGGTCTGCATCGGCCGCGGTCAGAACTCGGCGGGGTACGTGGGGGTCTGACCGCTGGCGATCAGGTCGGGCAGCGCCGGCGACCCGTTCTCCCAGACCAGCAGCATCGAGCGCTTCGGGGCGTAGCCCTGGTGGCGGATGTCGGCGGGCATCGCGCACACGTCGCCGGGCCTCATCACGACGCGGGCGCGGATCCCGCCGGCGTCCCGGTCCTCGACGTCCCAGTGGATCTCGTCGGACAGCTGGACGAACCACTCGACCCGGTCGTTGCCGTGGATGATCGGCAGGATGTACTCCTCGGTGGTCGGGCAGAACAGGCTGTCCTTGCAGACGCTGACCACCGACGGGTTCCAGGTGACCTGCGACCGCGACAGGTAGGCGAACAGGCTGAACGCGGCGACCTGGTCCTCGAAGCCCGGCTCGGCCTCGATCTCCGGCTCGTCCTGCGGGACGTCGGCGAACATCCGGTTGACCGGGTGGCCGTTGTCGTCGCTGCGCAGCTGCTCGTCGCCGGGCACGTTCACCATCCGCGCGGCCGCGACCCGGCGGCGGGTGATCGCCTCGGTGTTCGAGCCGTGCCGGATGCCGAACGCGGAGCCGGTCTCGTGCGGAGAGGCGAACGGGTCGAAGCCGTCGTTCGTCCAGTCGTCCAGGATCGCCTTGAACGTCTCGCGGATCTTCGGCGTCTCGATGTTCTCGTAGTAGTCCAGCTCGGCCTTGCGGTAGGCGTCGTTGTACCGGCCGGCGAACATGTCCACGGTCCCGTAGTGGTTCATCGTCCCGAACACGCCGTCGAAGTTGACGATGCCGTAGAAGAAGTCCCACGCGACGTCCCGCTGCAGGGCGCGCAGGAACGCGTCCGCGCTCATGATGTGCGAGCCCGTCGGCCAGGTGATGTAGGCGAAGAACTCGTCCCGCCGGAAGCGGAACTCACCGAGTGAGAACTCGTGATAGCCCTGGGCGTTCGCCTCGGACGAGCGGACGACCACGTCGGCTGGGGTGTCGAGGCTCATCGGAAGCTCCTCGGATCGGTTCGGCGGCTCACCTGGTCTGGCAGATCTCGGACCAGCGGAACATCGTGTCGGGACCGGCGATCGTCTGTTGGAGGATCACCGAAGGGTTCGCCGCGGTGAAGCGGTACGCCGCGCCGGCCGGGAGCAGCGCCTGGTGACCGCGGCGGCAGGTGATCCGGCCCATCTTGCGGCCCTGCGGCTCGCCGTCCAGCTCGACCGAACCCTCGGCGTCGGCGGGCAGCGGGGAGCTGTCGAGCTTGACCAGGTCGATCACGACCTCGCCGTCGAGGATGAGGGCGAACTCGTCGTGCGCGGCGGTCCGCCAGGAGCTCACGCCCTCGGCACGGATCGCCTCGAGCACGTACTCCATGTTCTTGCCGACGGCGACCTTCTCGTACGGCCTGAACCTGCTCGCGACGTCGAAGATGTTCGAGAACGCGTAGTGGCGCGGATCATCGTTGATGATCTCCACGCCACCCTTCTCGAAGCCCTGCAGCGAGCCGAATGCGGTGACGTAGGACTCGGCCTCGTAGGCACCCGAGGCGGCCCTGACTCCCCTGGTCAATACGCAGCCCTCCCCGCCGAACGCTCGTTCGGTATACGAACAGCGATTCGCTGAGTGAACAAGAGTCATCCTGTGATGGGGGTCACAGGCATGTCAACAGACCCCACATGTGAATTTCCCCGCCTTCCGCCGCCCCCCAGTTTTGATGCGCACGGCGTGACACCGTGCTCTTCAGGTGCGCACGGTGTCACACCGTGCTCACCCGGGATGCGCGTGACGCCGCGCAGTTCGCACGTGGGCGAAGGCCTCTTCCGCAGGGCCGTGCGGGTACGGGATCAGGTGCGGCG
>JBKPQU010000166.1:0-4530 GCA_046734255.1 Actinomycetota bacterium | reverse complement strand
GATAAACACTACGGCGAAGTCGTCGGCAGCGTCAGATGTGTATAAGAGACAGCGGCGGTCCTGAACGGGCGGGAGGGCAGCGTCGGGTAGGTGCCGCCGCGCATGTTCCAGATGTCGGTGCTGTCGTTCGCGCGCACGGCGAGCGTCACGTTATCGTCCAGCGAGCCGTCGGCGGCCAGTCGCTCGCCGTTGGAGGCGGAGGTCAGCAGGATGTCGAGCACACCCTGGGCGACCAGGGCGCGCATCGCGTCGAGGTAGGCGACGCGCGTCCGGTATCGGCCCGGCCCGGCCGTTCCGGCCGGCGCTCCCGTCACCGATCCGGGCGCAGTGACGCCGAACGCCATGTCGGCGTCCTTGGCGTCCGCGATCACGAAGTCGTCCGGCGTGTAACGGCCCGCGGCGATGGCCGCCAGCTTGCGGTCGAGGCGGCGGGCGGGCCGCGCCGGCGCGGTCGTTCCGGCAGGATCGGTCACGGCCTCAACCCTCTCTGTAGCGCTCCCGTCAACTATTCAGGTCCGCTCCGCGCTCCTCAACCGCTGCCCCGGACACCCTTGACAATGGTTGCCGGAACTAACAACTATTGTTCGATGCCGGAAGTTGTCGACGTGGCGGGCGTCCTCCACGCCCTGGCCGATCCCGTGCGGTTGCAGGTGGTCGACACGTTGAGCCGGTCACCCCGGCGCGCCGGGGAGCTGGCGCAGGCGGCGGGGGTGTCGGCGCCGACGATGAGCAAGCACCTGCGGCTGCTGCTGGCGGCGGGCGTGGTGGCGGACGAGCGCGGGCTCACGGACGCGCGGGTGAGGCAGTTCCGGCTCCGCGCGGAGTCGGTCGTGGCGGTGCGGGCCTGGTTGGACCAGCTCCAGGCGCACTGGGACGAGCAGCTGGCGGCGTTCAAGTCGCACGTGGAAGGGCGGCGTGGCGATGGGTGACCCTCGGCAGGTGTCGTCGGCGGTGCAGGTCGCCGTGGACCCGGAGACCGCTTTCGCCGTGTTCACCGGGGAGCTGGACCTGTGGTGGTTGCGTGGCCCGATCAACCACCACGCCGCCGGCCGGATGGCGGCGATGCGCTGCGAGCCGGGCGTGGGCGGGCGGCTGCTGGAGGTTTACGACGAGGCCGCCGGTGATGCCCTCGAACTCGCCAGGATCACGGCCTGGGAGCCGGGCAAGCGCCTGGCGTGGCAGAGCTCGGTGGACGACGTGGTCACCGAGGTCACGTTCGAGGCCGCCGGTGAGGGGACCAGCGTCCGGGTGGTCGCCACGGTGCCCGCCGGTGGTGCGGATCGCGGGGGCACTGCGTGGGTGCGCGTGGTGCCGAAGTGGTTCGGGCCCTGGTGTGCCCGGCGCGACCACGTGCCGCACCGCGTTCGGGACCTGGCACGGCTGGGCCTGGCGATCTCGTATGCCCGGCCGGCCGAGGCGGCCCGGTGGCTGGCCCGCGTGTTCGGGTTCACCTCGCCCGACCCGCTCCCCGAGGATCCCGACCCGTTGCCGGACACCGGGTACGGCCATCCGTGGATCGAGTTCAGGATCGGCAACAGCTCGCTGATCATCGCGAAGCTGGACGGCGATGCCGGCGACGGCGCGCGACGGGTCGGC
Source organism: Actinomycetota bacterium (assembly GCA_046734255.1). Taxonomy (GTDB): domain Bacteria; phylum Actinomycetota; class Actinomycetes; order Actinomycetales; family Kineosporiaceae; genus JBKPQU01. The sequence continues at coordinate 2,934 of JBKPQU010000166.1, read as the reverse complement.
GCCCACCTGCCCTGGGTCTACGTCGACGACATCAAGGCCCACTACCGGCGGGCCCTCGAAGGGGGCGCCGCCGTCCTCACCGACCTGCGCAGCCCCTGGGGGCTGCCCTTCTACGTGGCCGAGGACTGCGAGGGCAACCGATGGACCTTCGCCCAGGCCCGGCCCACGATGGAGTAGCGCCGACGTCCAGATCGGGGGGCGGCGCTACGGCGCATCCGCATAGCCGCCGATCACGGCGAAGATCCGGCGGATCTCGGCGTCGTCCGCTCCGGCGGCCAGAAGCACCTGCAGCAGGATCCGGGCCTTGTAGGGGTCGAGGTAGCCGGCGCGGATCAGGCCGCGCGCGAGCAGGTCGGACTCCGAACCGGGGAAGGCGTACGTGCCGGCCGCGACCATGCCGGCACCGGTGCGGCTGGCCAGGACGACCGGGATCCGGGCGGCCAGCTCGGTCAACGCGCCGACCACGCGGTCCGGGACGTGCCCGACGCCGAACCCGGCGACCACCAGACCGTCGACCCGGTCGGCGAGCGCGCGCAGCAGGGTGTCGTCCTGGCCCAGGGTCACCGGCACCACCACGACGCGGGCGGCGTCCAGCCGCGCGCGGGCGTCGAGGGCGGCGGAGATCTGCGGGCGATGAGGGCTGGACCAGATCCGCACGGTGCCCGCGCTGACGTGCCCGATCGGGCCGCTGTTCGCCGAGGCGAACGCGGTCACGCTGGTGGCGTGGGTCTTGCGGACGTCGCGGGCGGCGTACACGTCGTCCGCGAACGCGACCAGAACACCCAGCCCCCGGGCCGCGGGGCTCGCGGCGACCTGGACGGCGGCGAGCACGTTCGCCGGGCCGTCCGCGCCGGCCACCGTCGGGTTGCGCATCGCCCCGGTGACCACGATCGGGGCGTCCCCGGCGTACAGCAGATCAAGAAGCCAGGACGTCTCCTCGATCGTGTCGGTGCCCTGGGTGACCACGGCTCCGGCCACCGTCCCGGAGGTGACCTCCTGCTCGATCATCTCCAGCAACGCGAGGACGTCGGCGAAACCTAGGGAGGCGCCGGGTAACCCGCGGACGTCATGTGTCCGGACCTGGATCCCCGTGGCGGACAGCCCCGGCACCGAGGCCATCAGGTCGGCCGCTGCCAGGCGTGGGACCACCCCCCGGGCGACGGCGTCGGCCGTCATCGCGATCGTGCCACCCAGGCTGAACAGCCCGACCACCGACACGGCGGATCCACCGGACTGCGGCGCTACGCCCACCGAGACATCCTCCCGGCCACCCCTCCCGGATGACCACGGGGCCACCGATAGATCGTTACAAGTAGTGTGGACGATTTTGTTAACATTTATGTCAGCTGGATAAACACTTTGTGAAGTCCTCAACCTCATAGAGTCCTACCAGGTAGTCGAGGAGGTGTGCGTGCCGCGCATTCGACGGGAGGGTGCCGCCGGGACACGGGTCGCGGCGACCGCTCTGCGCGACGCGCTCGCCCGCGGTGATCTAGCACCCGGACAGCGCCTGATCGAGGGGGAGCTTGCCGCCGACTACGGCGTGACGCGGGCGAGCGTGCGGGCGGCTCTGATCGACCTGACCGCCGAGGGGCTGGTGGAACGCATCCCCAACCGGGGCGCACGGGTCCGGGTGGTCTCCGTGGAGGAGGCGGTCGCCATCACGGAATGCCGCATGGTCCTCGAGGGGCTGTGCGCCGCGAGGGCGGCGCAGCGCGCCACGGACGACGAGATCGAGTCGCTCGTGGTGCTGGGCGCCCAGATGCGCACCGCCGTGACCGAGGGCGAGCCGGTGAAGTACTCGGAGTACAACCGGGACCTGCACCGGCGGGTGCGGGAGATCGCGGCCCAGCCCGTGGCCAACGCGGTGCTGGATCGCCTCAACGCCCAGCTGATCCGCCACCGGTTCCGCCTGTCCCTGCGCCCCGGCCGGCCGCAGGTGTCCCTGAAGGAGCACCTGGCCATCATCGACGCCATCGCCCGGCGCGACCCGGCCGCGGCCGAGGCCGCCACCCGCGCCCACCTGGCCAGCGTCATCGAGGCGTTGAAGCAGACCGACGACGCGTGACGCGTGAGGCCGGCAGCGGGTCAACCCCCCGGGCCGGGCACCACCGGGGTTCCGTGGGTGTGGAACGTCTCGATCGTCTTCAGGCCCCAGGCCTGACCCTTGGCGCGCTCCTCGAGGCTCCAGCTGATCGTGGGCCAATCGGGAGCCAGGATCAGCCTGGCGCCCGCGTTGCACAGCTCGATCCGGTTGCCACCCGGCTCCCACACGTAGAGGAAGAAGGTCTGCTGGATGGCGTGCTTGTGCGGACCGGTCTCGATGTGAACACCGGCGTCGAGGCAGACGTCGGCGGCGCGGAGGATCTCCTCGCGGGTGTCCGTGGCGAACGCGACGTGATGCAGGCGGCCGCGGGTACCGGTCCAGTCCTCGGTGTAGACGAGGTCGTAGCTCTTGTTCCCGAGTGAGTACCAGATCGCCGAGGGGACCCCCTCGTCGTCCACGATCTGTTCGGTGCAGCGGGCTCCGAGGGTGTCGCGGAGGAACGCGGAGGTGGCCGGCACATCGGCGGTGAGGTAGTTGACGTGGTCGAGCCGGCGCACGTTGGCTCCACGGCCGGGATAGGCCGCGGCCTGGTTCTTCAGCGCCGGCCGGTCACTGTCGTCGGCGCGGTAGCGTTCGACGTCCCAGTAGATCCCCATCGGATGGCCGTCCGGGTCGTCGAAGAGGAACACCTCGCCGAGACCCCGGACGGCGAAGTCGACGCTCCCAGCGAGCCCGGCCGCGTCGATGGCCTTCGAGAGGCGGTTCACGGCCTGCGGGCTCGCGGCGCGCAGGTAGGTCCGGCCGACGCCGGCCGCGTCCCGCTGCACGATGCGCACGGTCCAGGACTGGTAGTCGTCCCACGTGTGCAGGTAGACCGAGTTCCCGTC
>JBKPQU010000165.1:0-10270 GCA_046734255.1 Actinomycetota bacterium | reverse complement strand
CGGTTCAGCGGAGTGTCGGACCGGGCGTTGATGCTGAATGTGTGGGACGACGCGCTCAGCGTCGACGCCGGGCCCTCCCGAGGCCAAGCAGGGTCGAGTGGATCGACCCCAGGACCGGGCATGGGATGGTCGCGACGTTCGGCGACCCTGTGGCCACCGGCCCACTCGCGGGGCTCGTGGCCAAGCGCGCGGAGTTGGATCGTGCGATCACCAAACTGGTGGACAGCCAGGTGGCTCTTGGCGTCGGCTGGCCGGAGATCGCGGCGGCTCTCGGTGTGACTCGTCAGGCTGCTCGTCAGGCGTATCTACGTCGTCATCCCGAGGCTGTGGCGAAGGCAGGGACAGACAGTCAGGAACCGGCCTCGCGCATGTAGCGCTCCATGATGACGCGGCCTTCCTCGAAGCGTTCGCGCATGAGGTGCGTGTAGACCTCGGCGATCATCGTCGGGGACTTGTGACCGAGCCGGCGCTGGACGTCGAAGAGGGTCAGCCCCGCATCGAACATCAGGGAGGCTGCGGTGTGGCGCATTGCCCACAGAATGACGGCAACCAGCGGACAACGACGGACGCTGACGGACAACAAAGCCGCAGGTCATCCCTGAAGGAGCCTGGTGGGTCAAGGGTGTCCTTGACCCGGGTTCGGCGCCCGTTCCGCGTCGCGGCTGGCATGCCGATGAGGGCGTCGGGGTCAAGGCTCGCGCGGAGCGCGACCGCGTCAGCGGCCGTAGGGCCTTGGGGCCGGCGCCTGGTCGGCGAGGATGTTCAGCGCGGAGAAGGCTGGTGGGGCGGCTCGCGGGTCTGGTCGGAGTGGGCGTGCGCTCATCAGTGCCGGTGGGCCCGGCGGGTGGGCAGGCCCTGGGAGGCTGCCGGTCATCCCTTCGCCCAGCCGTCGCCGACAGCCGGTCTGGCCGTCGGGCCGGTGGGCTTGATGGGGTGCGTGGCGCTCCGGTCGGCGGGGTCAATCAGAGAGGCGCGACCGCGCCGGAGCTCGTCGCTGACGCGCGCTGCGACGAGTCTCGGGGGTCATGACCTGCACGACCTCGCGCCGACCAGCTCGGGGGTGGTTCATGCGACCTGCTGTTCCTGGTTGGCCGCCGACGGAGTCGGGTTCTCCAGGGCGCGGACGTGGCCGTCGCGCAGCGCATAGTAGACGTACTCGAGCCGGCGGCGGGCAGCCGCGACCGCACCGATGTTCTTGCCGCGGCGGGCGGCGACCTGGTCCCGGAAGCCACCGATCCGGGTCCGCGCGGGCAGCATCTTGACCGACTCCACCACCGCCCAGCGGACCAGCCGGGAGCCCTGCTTGGTGATCCGGCCGCGGCGGACCTTGGTGTCGGACTGCCGGTGCAGCGGGGTCAGCCCTGCCCAGCAGGTGAGCTTGTCCGCCGACGTGAACCGGTGCACGTCGTCGATCTCGGCGACCAGGACCGCGCCCATCACCGGCCCGATCCCAGGGATCGTCTGCACCGCCCGATACCCCGGATCGGTGGCGAGGCGGCCGCGGGCGAGCCTGTCGAAGACCTCGATCTCGAAGTCGAGGCCGTCCATCACCCGACGCAGCGACGCGATCCGGGCGGCGTACGGCTTGGGCAGGTCGAGACTGTCGAGCAGGGCGGTGCCGGCCAGACCGAACAGGTCGCTCATCGGGACGGCGACCCCGCACGTGGCCAGCACGGCATGGACCTGCGCCTTGCAGTGCGACCGCAGCGCGACCAGCTTGGCCCGGTGCCGGACCAGCTCACGCAGCTCCCGCGTCGGCGGCGCAGCGATCCACGACTCCGGCAGCCGGCCCAGGCGCAGCAGGTCGGCCAGGTCGGTCGCATCCCGCAGGTCGTTCTTCACCCGCCGGTACTCAAACGCCTTGACCCCCAACGGGTGCGCTAGGTGCACCTGCGCACCGAAGCCCTGGAGGATGTCGACGGCCCAATACCAGCCGTACGTGCTCTCCAGCACCACCTCAGGGTGCTCACCGGCCCGCGAGATCACCGCCGACAGCGCCAGCGGCGTGTTCGGGATCTGCACCGCCTCCAAGACCTCGCCGGCATCCGTGGTCCGCACCACCACACTCCGCTCGCGGTGCAGATCGATCCCGACGAACTGCCGACCGACGTACTCCTGCTCCACCTTCGACGCGACGTAGCCTTTCACCGGGGCCTCCTTCGTCCAGTGACGTGAGAACCTCCAGCATCAGGCGGAGGGTCACGCGGAGCGAGGCCCCACCCTCAGCTCCTTCATCGCATCAGAGGCGGCTTGCGGCCTCCGGGCACATCTGGGGGCACACCAGGCCCGCTCGACGGCCCTACGGGTGCGCTCCTCGGAGTCCGGACGCAGGTGGCCGTAGGTGGTGAGGACGAGGGTGGCGTTCTCGTGGCCCAGGCGGCCCGACTGGCTCAGGAACTGCTGGAACGATGGCTGGATCCAGAGACCAGCCTCCAGGAGATGCACGACGTCGTGGACGCTCGGCTCCCGGACTGACCAGGCTACGAGCCGCCGCCGGCCCGCGTAGATCTGAGCACACGCGGAACCCGCCCAGTCGCGTGTCCCGGGCGCACGGCGGCATGTGAGGCGGTTGTCTACGGGTGCTCGGCCGCCTGCGGGACTTCGGTTCCGTACAGCTGCCATTTGCGGATACCAGGTCAGTCCACGACCTGGTCGCCCAGCGCTGCGCGGGCCGCATCCACGTCATCGACGCAAATCACCGCGAAGAACAGCTCATCAGAGATGCGAACCGGGAGCAGCAGGTCCACGTTGACGTTGGCGCTGGCCAGCGTGCGGAAGGTGGCGGCGCCAGCACCGGGCCGGTTGTCCATGCGGACGCTAAGCGCCGGGCGCTCGGCGAACTCGATGCCCGCGCCCTCCAGCACCGCCCGCGCGGATGCCTCGTCATCGGCAATGAACCCGACCGTGCCCGTGTCGCCGTGCGTCGTCGCACACAGCACGAGATTGACCCCCCGCGCCGCCATCGCCTCGCAAAGGCCCGCCAGGTCGCCCCGCTGGTTCTTCAACTCCACCATGAAGGCGCTCATATCGGGGATCCTCTCCCACCGGGTGTCGCGGTCCTGCCGCTCACGGTTGAAACTACTCCGACGCCCGATGCCGGACAGCGTCCGGACGCCGGCTGGAACAAGATCCCGGCCGCAAGTATCAGCAGGCGCCCACACGCGATCGGCGGCATGTGCGGGCGTCCAGAAGCACGCCGTCAGCGCTCGCCACCGTTCGCGAGGGCGGCCTCCTCGGTGGCGGCCAGCATCTCGGTGAAGGTCGCCGTGAGCATCTTGTCGATCAATGGGCCAGTGAAGCGGCCGATTGGGCCGCCCCTGGGCACATATCGATAGTCGAACGTGGCCAACGTCCCTTGGTGGTCGGGCTCGAGCGTGAGCGTGGTCTCGGCCCGGTTGAACGGCACCGAAGCGCTCGGATGATTCTCTGTGTCGATCCTGCGACCCTCCTCCCAAGTGGTGACGGTTTCATCCATGCTGCCGATCGGCTTCAGTTTGACGTGGCGCCGAGCGCCGACGCCGCTCGTCTGGTTGCCGATGGCTCTGGTTGCCCGTAGGCCACTCCAATGGCTAGCAAGATGCGGAAAGTCGGCGAACAGGGCCCATACGGAACTCGTGGACGCAGCCATACGACGTTGCACCGTGATGTGGCGTTCAGGCATGAGGACCACTCCAGGTGTCCGGCTGGCTGTAGCGCAGGGTGCCGTCCACATCTCATGATCGCGCCAGCAGATGCAGCTGCGCAATCGGTGGACCGCGGAGGGTTCGGTGGTCCCCGTCGCCCGGCGACGGCGCCACAACTCCGGGATCTGCCAGCAGTTCGCGCGCACATGGCCATGAGCGCGCATCCTCACACCCGATGCTGAGCAGGATCCAGACCGTCAAGCATCAGGTGGCACAGATCCGTCAGGATCACCTGGCACACCACGAGGGGCCTCAGCGGCGAGGAGCGGGCGCGCAGGCCGCCTACCCCGGCTGGGGTACGCGGAGAGACCCCGGCAGGGTGACGTCCGGGCGGCCACGCCACACCTAACGTCGCGGCATGATCTCGCACTCGACTCTCGACAAGGCGCCCGGCACGGCCCAGCCGGCCGAGGTGCGGCAGTACTCCAAGGCGGGCGTGCTGGGCGTCTGGGCGGCGGCGGCGCTGCCGATGGGCGTCCTGGCGTGGGTGGTGGCGCCCGCGATCGCCGGGCACGGCGCGGACGAGCGGCGGTTCGCCGTGACGCTGCTCGTGGCCCTCACGTTCGGCCTGATCTGGCAGGCCGTGCTGGTGCTCGTCCTGGTCTGGCGCGAGTCCCGGGATCTGTCCTGGACGTCGCTCCGGGACCGGCTCTGGCTCCGCTCCCCCAGTACGGCGACGCGGCGGGGCGGCCGGCTGTGGCTATGGGTTCCGGTGTTCGCGATCGCCCTCGCGGCACTGGACATGCTGCCTTTCGGCCCCACCGGGCCGACCGACCGCGACTTCGGGCTGTTCCTCGACTCCCCCGTCGGCCAAGAAACGTTCCACCAGGCGTGGGGGCTCTATGCGCTGGTCGCCGTCGAGCTCATGTTCAACACCGTCCTCGGCGAGGAGCTGCTGTTCCGCGGCCTGCTCCTGCCCCGGATGCGGGCGGCGTTCGGCCGGGCCGACTGGGTGGTCAACGGCGTCCTCTTCGGCTTCTACCACCTGCACGAGCCGTGGGTCATCCCCAACGCGATCGTCACCGGCTTCCTCTGCGCCTACCCGACCCGCAGGTTCCGCAGCGCCTGGATGGGCATCGCGATCCACTCGATCGAAGCGGTGTTCTTCCTCGCCGTCCTGCTGACCCTCGTGCTGTCCTAGCCCCATCACGTGATCCCGGCCTGCCGGCAGCGAAGGAGGTGACCCGGGTGCGCGTCGACCACCTGACCGCACGCCTGGGTCGCCTCCGCGCGCTGCCAGCGCCCGTCGTCGACGGAGCGCTGGCAGCGATCTTCCTGGCGGTGGTGGCCGCCGAGCGGATCGAGGCCCCGCTCGACGACGGACGGACCACCCTCATCGCCGCCGCCCTGACCCTGGTGCTGGCCGGGAGTCTGGCGTTGCGGCGCCGGTTCCCCCTGACGGCGTTGCTGGCGAGCACCGCCGCGCTGTGCACCGGATCCCTGCTGCACATCGACAGCGCGGTCGCCCCGATCGCCAACCAGGTCAGCGTGTACTCCGCGGGCCTGTACGCGACCCGGAACCGGGCTCGCTGGGTGCCGCTGATCGCGGTCGCAGGCGTCGGGATCTACTTCGTCGGCACCCGCCCCACGTCCCTGTTCGACCCGGCCGGGGTCCTGTTCGTCTGGCTGGCCACCTGGGCCATCGGTTACAGCACCGCGCGCCGCCGCGAGGAGCAGGAGCGGGCTCGCCGGGCGATCCGGCACCAGGTCGTCGCCGAGGAGCGGACCCGGATGGCGCGGGAGCTGCACGACGTCATCGGGCACACGGTCAACCTGCTGGTGGTCCAGGCCGGCGCCGCCCGCCTGATGCTGGACCGCGACCCGACCATGACCCGCGACCTGCTCACCGGCATGGAGCAGACCGGCCGCGAGGCCCTGGCAGAGCTGGACCGGGCGCTCGGCACGCTGCGCGCGCAGTCCCCGGCTCCCGACGCCGCACTGGACGCCGCGGAGCCGCTGCCCTCCCCCGGCCTGGCCCACCTCCCGGCCCTGGTGGACCGCCTCGGCGACTCCGGGGTCGACGTCACGCTGAGCCTGGACTCCGCGATCCGGCTGCCGCGCACCCTGGACCTGTCGGCGTACCGGATCGTCCAGGAGGCCCTGACCAACGCCCTGAAGCACACCGCACCGTGCTCGGCGACGGTCGACGTCCACCAGGACGGCGGCGCGGTCGTCGTCGAGGTGTCCGACGACGGGCCGGGCATGACCGACGGCCACGTTCCCGGCCGCGGCCTGCTCGGCATCGCCGAACGGGTCTCGCTCTGCGGCGGCGTCCTGGAGCACGGCGGTGGTGACAAGGGTGGCTTCACGGTTCCCGCGGTGCTCCCCCTGCCATGACGATCCGCGCGCTGCGCGCCGGTGCCAGCGGCTTCCTGCTCAAGCGCGCCTCGCCGGAGCGGCTGCTGGACGCCGTCCGAACGGTCGCGGCCGGTGAGGCGCTGCTCGACCCGGCCGTCACCCGCGACCTCATCCGGCGGTTCCTGGGGGCGGGGAGCGAGAGCCACACCGCGCCGGCGAGCGGCGAGGCCCGGCGCACCCTCGACCAGCTCACCGACCGAGAGCGGCAGGTCCTGCTGCTGGTCGGCCAGGGCCGTTCCAACCAGGAGATCGCCGACCTGCTGGTGATCGCGGAGTCCACCGCCAAGACGCACGTCAAGCGGATCCTTGCCAAGATCGACGCACGGGACCGTGCGCAGGCTGTGGTCTTCGCCTACCGCAGCGGGCTGATCACCAGCAGCCTGTGAGGACGTGTCCGGCTCAGAGCGGGTGGTCGACGACGAGCTCGGAAACCCCCGCGGCGCAGTCGATGTCGTAGCGGTCCGGAGCGGAGTCCCAGCCCGGCGAGACGAACGCCGTGCCGCCGGCCACGCCGGAGTGGACAGCCCCGTCGATCGTGACGGTGCCGGCGCCACCGGTCATCAGGGTGCGCACCGGCGCAGCGCCGCGCAGGTGCAGCCGCATCGTGCTGGCGCCGCCGGACATCGTGATCGGCGTCGTGCCCGCCGCCGCCGGCAGCGTCATGTCGATCGTCGAGACCCCCTTGGTCACGTCGACGCCGCGGACCTGCGCGCCGGTCAGGTCGACGATCGCGACGTTCGACCCGCCGTCGAGCATGACCCGCCACGCCACCCCAGGGTTCAGCCGGACGTCGAGCACCGAGGCGCCGCCGCCCGGGTTCCCGCTGCCGGTGATCGCCACGACGTCGCGGACGACGCTGGCCGTGGGGCCGCCGACCGACCCGGGCGACGTCGCCTGGAACAGGTCGTCACCGATGTCCGCCACGCTCACCTCGACCACGGTGAAGCCGCTCGTAACGATCAGGTTCGCCTCCGTGCGCAGGTCGCGCGGCGCCCAGGCGGTCGGTGTGGCAACCGGCGTCGGTGCGACCACGGGACGGTTCGGCGTCACCAGCAGAGGCCGTTCCGTATCGCCCCGGGTGCACGCCGCGAGCGCGAGCAGGATCACGACGGCCGCGACGGGGCGGAAAGCGCTGGTACCGAACGCACTCATGGCCGGCCCCTCCGGACGATCGGTTAACCCGCATCGTGGCAGCCCGCGCGGCACGCGCAAGGCGAGCGAGGCACTGGCGGGGAAGAGGGCTCAGCGGCGAAGGAGCGGGACGACGAGGTTGCCCAGGACGCCGAAGCCGACCAGGGCGTAGAAGGCGACCGGCACGACGACCTCCGGCAGGCCGGCCGAGCGGCCCAGGAACCGCAGCATCGTCGGCGACCAGAGCGGGGCGTTCGGCAGCGGAACCCTTGCCTGCCGGGGCAGGGCGAAGCCGACCAGGCCGATCCCGAGCATGCCGAGGGTGATCGCGACGAGGTACGGCGGGCTGCCGCCCGCCCCGGCGAGCACGAACACCGCGGCGATCGCGAACCCGATCCCGAAGACGGCCAGGCCGAGGAGGACCGCGCGGGCCCGCCGCGGCGCGATCGGCTGCGGCTCCGCGCGGGACGCCGGCATGTTCACGCGGTGGAGACTACCCGGGCGGTCAGCGCCGGTAGCCCGCCATCTGCTCCAGCCGGGCGATCCGGTCGGCCATCGGGGGGTGGGTGGAGAACAGGCGGGACAGCCCCTCGGACCGGAACGGGTTGGCGATCATCATGTGGCTGGCGTTGACCAGGTCGCGCTCGGGGGGCAGCGGCAGCCGCCGGGTCCCCATCTCGAGCTTGCGCAGCGCCGAGGCGAGCGCCAGCGGGTCGCCGGTCAGCTTGGCGCCGTCCTCGTCGGCGTCGTACTCACGGGTGCGGCTGATCGCCATCTGGATCACGGCGGCGGCCAGCGGGCCGAGGATCATCAGGCCGATCATGGCGATCGGGTTGGGCCGGTCCTCGTCATCCCCGCCGCCGAAGAACATCCCGAACTGGGCGATGAACGTGATCGCGCTGGCCAGCGCGCCGGCGATCGAGGCGGTGAGGATGTCCCGGTTGTAGACGTGCATCAGTTCGTGGCCGAGCACCCCGCGCAGCTCACGCTCGTCGAGCATCGCGAGGATCCCCTCGGTCGCGCAGACCGCGGCGTTGCGCGGGTTGCGCCCGGTGGCGAACGCGTTGGGCGCGTTCGTCGGCGAGACGTACAGGCGCGGCATGGGCTGCCGGGCGGCGGTCGACAGCTCGCGGACGATCCGGTACATCACCGGCTGCTCGGCCTCGCTGACCGGGCGCGCGCGCATCGCCCGCAGGGCGAGCGTGTCGGACTTCCAGTACCCGTAGGCGTTCATCGCCAGCGCGAGGACGAGTCCGATCACGAGACCCGTCTGGCCGCCGATCAGCCAGCCGACGCCGATCAGGAAGGCGGACAATCCGCCCAGCAGCAGGGCTGTCTTGAGGCCGTTGAAGTGCTGGTGACCCATCGCGGTCTCGTTCCCTTCTCGACGGCCGGACCCTGCCGGCCGTCCACTTGCTCGGCGGCCCTTCGCAGCGGGCCGCTGTCATGTCCAACGGGACCGGCCGGGTGGCCGTTCCCCGTCGGCACAGACGCTAGCCCTCCCGGGGACCCATCGCCTGTGAGGTTTCTGGACGTTACCTGTGGGTGCTAGCGCAGGACGCCGGGGACGGCGCCGGCGATCACCTGGCCTGCCACGGACAGCACCAGGCAGGCCGCGCCGGCACCGCCCAGCGCCAGCCCCTCGGCCGCGCTGACCCGCCAGGTCGGCGGCTCGGTCGCCGGGCGCATCACCAGCAGCCCCGCCCACCGCACGTAGTAGGCCAGGCCAAGGGCCACGTTCAGCGCCGCGACGACGGCGAACACCCAGGTCCCGGCGTCGACCAGCGGCCGAACCGCGACCACCTTGGCCACCAGGCCCATCACCCCCGGCGGCAGCCCGGCCAGGCAGGCCAGCGCGAAGCCGAGGATGCCGGCGGCGACCGGCTCCCGGCGGGCCAGGCCGCGGTAGGCCTCCAGCGTGTGCTCCTCCCCCGCCGGGTGGTGCCGAGCGAGCAGGACGACGACCGCGAACGCCGCCAGGCTGGCGACGACGTAGGCGATCAGGTAGCCGACGCTCGCGGCGATCGCCGGGTGCAGGCTGGACGGCGTCCCGCTGCGGGCCGCGGCCAGCGGCACCAGCACCCAACCGGCCTGCGCGACCGTGGACCAGGCCAGCAGCCGGACGGCGACCCGCTGCCGAAGGGCGACGAGGTTGCCGACGGTCATCGTGACGAGCGCGAGCACCCCGACCACCGGCGCCCAGACCGACGCCAGCGACGGCAGGCCGATCCCGAGCAGCACGAGCATCGCGGCCACACCGGCGGTCTTCGAGACCACGGCGAGGAATGCGGCCACCGGCAGCGGAGCCCCGGCATAGGTGTCCGGCGTCCACAGGTGGAACGGCACCAGCGAGACCTTGAAGGCGATCCCCGCCACCGCGAGCAGGGCGCCGAGCGCGGCGACGGCGGCGACCGAGGGGTCCAGTTGCGGCGTCGCCAGCACCGTGGCCACGCGGTCCAGATACAGCGTCCCGGTCGCGGCGTAGACCAGCGCCGATCCGAGCAGCAGCAGGCCGAGCGAGCCGATCGCGGTCAGCAGCAGGGTCACCGCGGCCTGGGCACCCTGGGTGTCTCGGCGCAGCGCGACGAGGCCGACCGCGGGCAGCGAGGAGGTCTCGAAGGCGACCGCGAGCGTGGCCAGGTCCCGGGCACCGGCGACGGCCAGGGCCCCCGCGGTCGCGGTGAGCAGGAGCATGTGGTGGGTCGTCCGGTCCCGGGCGCCGGGGCCGTCCATCGCCAGCAGCAGGCAGCCCGTCGCGCCGACGATGACGATCGCCTGCAGCCCGATCGTGAGGTCCGAGACGGCGAAGGAGCAACCGGGCAGCTCGAGGCCCTGGCCCGGGACGCAGGCGGTCAGCCGCTGTCCACGGCCCGTCGCGAGCCCGACCACCGCCGCCGCCGCGAGACCGAGCGAGACGAGCGCGACGACGTCGTGCAGCCGGGCGAGCCGCCGGGGCCGCAGGGCGTCGACGAGCAGGACGACGAGGGCACCGACGACCACGACCGTGACCGGGCCGAGCGCGACCCAGTCCAGCGACGGCACGCCCGCGAGGCCGGCGCCCACCGCCGGGCTCACCCCCGGCCTCCGGCGGCCAGCAG
>JBKPQU010000164.1:0-4485 GCA_046734255.1 Actinomycetota bacterium | reverse complement strand
TGTCGGTCAGCAGCGAGGCGGGAAACCCGTGGCCGGCGGTGGATTGGTGGAAGCAGGCCACGATGTCGGGGGCCTTGAAGGTGAGCTGTGCCTGGCTGCCGACCAGCAGCCGGGAATGGTCGTCGAGGGTGTTGAGGATCTCCACCTCGGTGCCGTCGGCGAGCCGCCAGTGGGTGATGTCGGCCTGCCAACGTTCATTCGGCAATTCGGCCACGAAGCGGGTCCACGAGCTGCGCGGTCGCTTGTGCGGCTGCGGGGTGACAAAGCCGCGCCGAGACAGCACCCGCCAGATCGTCGAGACCGCCGGGCAGGTGCCATGCCGCTGCTGCAGGTGGAAGGCGATGGTCGCCGCGCCAGCCTCGTGCCCGTCCCGGTCCAGCTGCTTGCGCAGCGCGATGATCTCTTCTTCAAGCTCTACCGCGATCCGGCGGGGGCTGGAGTGTGGGCGGCGTGAGCGCGGCTCGAACGCTGCCTCACCTTCGCTCTGGTAGCGGGCCACCAGCTTCTGCACCCAGCGGCGGGAGACCCCGTAATCGCGGGCGACCTCGCTCTTGGACCGCCCCTCAACCACCGACGCCGTGATCACCAGCCGGGCCATCGACACCGCGCACCTCCACCAGAGCAGAGGTGTGAACGATGTCGCGAGACACCCGCGAACTATGTGCTGAACTCAGACACTGCCGGGGGCGCCTCTGCCGATCACTGACGGGACGCGGCGCCCGTCTCGCAGGGGCAGTGCCGTTAGAGCCCGAGCTTGCTTAGATCCTCTCGGTCGGCATCCGCCAGCAATCGGCGCAGACTCACACCCAGGGCGTCGCAGATCTCCGGCAGCTCGTCAGCCCGGAGGCGTCGGACGCCTGTCTGCACAGCTGTCAGAACCTGACGGGACCATCCGAGCTTGTTCGCCAGTGCAGTTTGGGAGAGTCCGGCACGTGCCCGCTCAGCCCGAACCGCGCGGGCGGCCGCGTCGGTCAGAGTTCGTGCGGCCACGTTGCGGCGCCGCGCGATTAGCCCCCACGTCCCGGCGCGCCCCGGCCGTGACGGGAGAGTGCCGCCGCCGGGTCCGCGGCCACACCGTCTGGCACGCAGGACGGCAGGTCAGGAACTCTTGGTCCAGACGCCTACGAAGACGATGTCGCGGTCGGCACAAGTTTGTTGCTTGTTGCGGATCGTCAAGGTGGACCCCCGCAGCGACCATACGTAGTCGCTCGGCTTCTCCGGCTCGCAGAACAGGTTCGGCGCCTCGGGATGGGGTTGCCGCCACACGGCTGGTCCATACAACGTCAGGATCGAGCTGCTCACGCTGTATGGCTCGATGAACGGGTTCGCCGCGTCGCCCGACGGGTCGACGCCGACGATCTCGCCATCGTTTGTGATGTGCAGTGTCCAGCGACCCGTTGGCGACGTCTCGCCGAAGGCTCCCTTCGATGGCAGGCGGTAGGGCTGGACTCGCTGCTGGTCGGCCCGCGTCACCACCCGGCGGTATGTGCCGACGATGCGCTCTTCCGCCGCACGCCGGACATCCACCGTCACGTTCGCTGTTGCGTCAGCAACGGCCCCCTTCGCGGTCTGGATGTGCACCGAAAGTACGTGGTCGCCGCCGCCGAGGAGCCATGGCGGCAGGAGCTGGTCGTCGCCGTCGAAGACGTACGGGGGATTCTTCTCCACCCACAGCCTCTTCCCGTCGACGAGAAATTCGACCTCCGAGATGAAGTCGCCGGCTGCGGGCTTCGCCATCACCTGCCAGGGCACCGCACGCGCGAGGGCCGAGCCATCTGCAATCGTCATCGACACCGTGGGGGGCGTCGGTGTGCTCGCCGGGCGCGACGCCGAACTCTGCGTTCCGCCACCGTTGCTGTCACCCCCGCCGCCACATGCAGTCACTGCGAAGAAGATCGGCGCCACCAGCAGGCCGGCGACGGCGGACGTGCGGCGCGTGATGTGAGGCATTGGGCCTCCCTTCAGACGAGATGTGCCTGGACGGTAGGTCGCACGACCAGCGCCGACGTCATCTTCAGGAGCGAATCTGATCATCCTGCAGGATGAGCCGTCCCTTCCGGAGAGTGATCTCTGCAGCCCCGCGGAGGTCTACCGAGATCGAATGAGGCATTTGTCCTGCATCGACCGGCGGGACGTCGCGCTGGCGGCTGTCCTGGTGGTGGCCAGGCCGGCTGGGCTCGGCCGCGCGCTTCTGACTTGCGATCACCAAGCTGGTGGACAGCCAAGTGGCTCCTTTGACCGGCTCGAGCTGCCCGCCACCCGCGACGACAACCGCCGAGTCCTCGCCGTCCTGGCATACCTCGGTTCCAGCTGACCATCCAGGGTACGGGTGGGCCGCTGCCGATCACGTGGTCGCGGATGGGGCACCTGTGGGATGCGCTCGGCCGGGCCTACCTCGTGCTCGGGGACGAGCTGTTTGGTCAGCTGGTGCTGGCGCGGATCATTGAACCGACCAGCAAGCTGGACCCTCTGCGGGTGCTGGAAGAGGTCGGGGCGCTCCGGCGTCGTAAGCCGCGCTCAATCGTCGCCTGAACACTGGTTCGGGCGGCGCGACGCGGTGGTTCACCCTTCGGTGGTGACCTACGATGACGGCGTGCCTCTTAGGCGACCGGGCAGGATGCACGGCGGTGCCGTGATGTCCGACAGCCAAGCCGTTATGTTCATGATCGTGGTGGTCATCGCCGCCGAGTTGCTCGGCGACTGAGCGGCGACTGATCGTGGCGCTCCCGATCGAGGATTACGCGGTGCTCGGCGACTTGCAGACCGCTGCCCTGGTCGGTCGGGACGGTTCGGTGGACTGGCTCTGCCTGCCGCGCTTTGATTCCCCGGCCTGCTTCGCCGCGCTGTTGGATACCCCGGACGCCGGGCGGTGGCGGATCGCCCCGGCGGAGGCGCCGGGACAGTCGGAGCAGCGCTGCCACAGCCGCCGCTACCGTGGCCACTCGCTGGTGCTGGAGACGGAGTGGCGGACGCCGGACGGCGTCGTGCAGGTCGTCGACTGCATGCCGCTGCGGGACGAGGCACCGGATATCGTGCGCGTGGTGCGCGGCGTCTCTGGCCGGGTCCGGATGCGCAGCGAACTGCGGCTGCGCTTCGACTACGGCAACATCACGCCTTGGGTGAAGCACCACGGGGACCAGCTCGCTGCCGTGGCCGGTCCGGACTGCGCCTGGCTGCGCACCGACGTCGAGCTGGAGGGTCGCGACCGCGCGACCTGGGCCGAGTTCGACGTCGCCGCCGGGCAGCAGGTGCCGTTTGTGTTGACCTACCAGCAGTCGGAGAAGCCGGCGCCCGAACCGGTGGACGCGCTGAGGTCGATCGCCGAGACGCAGCGGTTCTGGTCGGAATGGATCGGGCGCTGCGGCTACGTCGGCGACTGGCAGGAACCGGTCTGCAGCTCGCTGGTCGCGCTCAAGGGCATGACGTACGTGCCCGCCGGCGGCATCGTCGCCGCGGTGACCACGTCGCTGCCCGAGGACATCGGCGGCGTGCGCAACTGGGACTACCGGTACTGCTGGCTGCGCGACACCACGCTCACCCTGCAGGCCCTGCTCGGCGCCGGGTACCTGGACGAGGCACACGCCTGGCGAGAGTGGCTGCTGCGTGCGGTGGCCGGCGACCCACCCGACCTGAAGATCATGTATGGGATCCACGGCGAGCGGCGGCTGCCAGAGTACGAGCTGCCGTGGCTGCGCGGGTACGAGGGGTCCTCCCCGGTCCGGGTCGGCAACGCCGCGGCCGACCAGTTTCAGCTGGACGTGTGGGGCACCGTGCTGGACGGCCTTCACGTGGCGCGCGAGAGCGGCCTGGCGGCGTCCGAGGACGCCTGGGACCTGCAGCGCGCGCTGATGGACTTCCTGGAGTCGCATTGGACCCAGCCCGATCGCGGTCTATGGGAAATCCGCGGGCCGCAGCAACGGTTCGTACACTCGCAGGTGATGGCGTGGGCCGGCACCGACCGGATGATCAAGGCCTGTGAGCGGTTCGGCGTCGAGGGGCCGGTGGACCGGTGGCGACGCACCCGGCAGGAGATCTTTGACGCCGTCTGCGATGAGGGCTACGACAGCGAGCGGGAGACCTTCGTGCAGTACTTCGGCGGCCGCGGTCTGGACGCCTCGCTGCTGCTGATCCCGCGGGTCGGGTTCTTGCCCTGGACGGACCCGCGGATGGCCGGCACGGTCGCGGCGATCCAGCGCGAACTCGGACAGGACGGGTTCCTGTTGCGCTACCGCACCGAGGACGACGTCGACGGTCTGCCCGGGAATGAGGGCGTCTTCCTCGCTTGCAGCTTCTGGCTCGCCGACGCGCTGCACGGGCTCGGCCGGCGCGACGAGGCGGCGGCGCTGTTCGACCGGCTGCTGGGCCTGCGCAACGATGTCGGGCTGCTCGCGGAGGAATACGACGGCAAGCTAAAGCGCCTTGTCGGCAATTTCCCGCAGGCGTTCTCTCATATCTCGCTCGTCAACACCGCGCACAATCTCAGTC
>JBKPQU010000163.1:0-16796 GCA_046734255.1 Actinomycetota bacterium | reverse complement strand
GCTTCCCGACGTGCGGCCCGAGGCCGTGGCCGCCCGGCTGCGCGATGCCGTGCAGGATGCAGGGAGGGCCGAACCCGTCGGTCCGATCGCCCAGCGCGAGGCGCTGGCGGCGGCGAACGCCACGACCCGGCTGCGATGGCGGCGGCACCTCCCCGGCCGGGTCGAGGCTGGCGCCCCCGGTGATGACGAGATCGTCGTGCGCACTCCCGAGGCGAGGGTGGCCCTGCCCGGCCACGCCGCACCGGCCGTGGCCCGTCTGCTGTCCGGTGAGGTTCTCGAGGTCCGTGACCTGGGCGGGCCGGACGACGCGGCGCGGCTCCGCCTGGCCCAGATCCTGCTCGCCCAGGCACTGGTCGTCCCGGACACCGCCGGTACGTGACGCATGATCATCGGGGCGGCCGGCGGGGTGGGCGACGGCGAGGGAATCCGGTGCGCCGAGGGCGCGCGGCAGCGGTCCGACCCGATGGCGGCGACGGCACCGCCCGCGCGGCGGTTCCTGCTGGTGGAGATCGGCGGCCCGTGGCCGCGTGACGCGATCTCCCAGACCTGGCCGGAGCGATCCGGCGTCGACGAGCACTCCGCGGCGCACCTGCTCAGGCTGACCGGGCCGGCCGGCGTCCGCACGCTGGCCGTCCGCCGGTACGGCGACCCGGTGCGCGGCCCCGACCGGGCGTGGGCGCTGGCCGACGTCACCCCTGGCCGCCAGGGGATCCGCTGGGGCACCTGGCGGGACGCCACCGAGCTGCTGGACGTCGCCGCCGCCTGGGCGTCGGGCCGGCCCATCGGCGCCGCATCATCGGAGCGCGGGCGCACGGTCGCCCTGGTCTGCACCCACGGCGGGCGTGACCCGTGCTGCGCGATCCGCGGGCGCCCGGTCGTCGCCGCGCTGGACGCGGGCACCGACGCCGACGTCTGGGAGTGCTCCCACCTGTCCGGCGACCGCTTCGCCGGCAACCTGCTGCTGCTGCCGGACGGGCTGCTCTTCGGCGGGCTGGACCCGGCGGTCGCGCTGCTGGCCGTGCAACGACACGCCGCCGGTCGCCTTCTGCTGGACCACTTCCGCGGGCGCTTCGGCCAGTCCCGGCCCGCGCAGGCCGCCGAGTACCAGGCAAGGCTTGCGCTCGGCGAGGACCGGCTGGACGCCGTGCGCGTGCTGGGGACCGAGCCACTCGGCCCGGCCCGCGATGACGGCAGCCGGGGCTGGCGGGCCGTGGTCGAGCACCGCGGGCGCCGTCACTCGGTGGAGCTGGCGCAGCGGTGGTCGGCCCCGGCCCGGCTCACCTGCACGTCCGCTCCGGACCGGGTCGATGTCTACGAGCTGGTCAGCTTCTCCCCGCTCGGTTGAAGCCCGCCGTCCGGCGCTGCTCCGGCCACCGCGCCCTGCGCGAGCGCGAGCGCGGCGCGCAACCGCGACGGGACCTCGCGCTTGGTGTAGTCCTCGACGGCCACGACGACGTAGACGGTCCGGGCCCGGCAGACCACCTCGGCGCCGCGCCGCACGGCGAAGCCGAGCGTGAAGCTCGTGGTGCCGATCCGTTCCGTGCTCACCTCGACGGTGACGTCGTCGCCGAACCCGACGCCGGCCGTCCAGTCCAGCTCGGTGTGCACGAGCATGACGTCGTACCCGTCGGCGAGCAGCTCGGGGTACGGCACGCCGCCGTGGGCCAGGAGGCCTGACATCGCGTCGTCGAAGTAGGCCAGGTACCAGCCGTTGAACACGACGCCCTGCCGGTCGACCTCGAGGTAGCGGACCTCGACCCGGTGCACGTACGGCTCGGCCATGACGGGGAGCCTACGGCCCTGATCCATCGGGCAGGCCCTACGGTGCGGGCGGGCGGGCCGGTTGCTCGGACTCGCGCTTGAGGTGTTGCACGATCTTCCGCAGTGCCTGCGTGAGCGCGCGGGTCTCCCCGGCGCCCAGCAACTCCACGGCGTGCGCCTCCTCGCGGTTGAAGTCCGGGAACAGCCGCCGCAACAACCGGTCCGCCTTCGGGGTGAGCGAGAGCACGACCCGGCGCCCGTCCGCGGGGAACGGCGCGCGGCGCACGAGGCCGCGCTTCTCCAGCGTGATCACCACGCCGGTCAGCGTCGACTTCGAGATGCCCGCCTCCGACGCGGCGTGCCGTGTCTCGATCGACTCCCACACCCAGACCACCCACAGCACCACCCATGCGGTCCAGGTCAGGTCGTGCTCGGCGAGCACCGTGCGCTCGAGGTGGTTCCGGACGGCGCCCGCGGCCCGGTAGAGGTTGCTGATCGCCGCCATCGCGTCGCTGTCCACCCGCAGCCCGCGCAGCCGCTCGGCGACCGCCTGCTCGGTCTGGTCCAGCGTGTACTGCCCGGTCACGCCGTGGCCCCGGGACGGCGCGGAGGGCGGATCCCGCGGAACTCCCAGTCCCCACCGAGCGCGGTGGACAGCACTTCCTCGGACTGCGAGGGCTGGGCTCCGACGTCCGTGCGGATCGGTGTCGGGCCCTCGACGATGTGGTTGGTCAGCCGGCCCAGGCCCTCCGCCTCGACCTCGACGACGTCGCCGGGCTGCACCGGCCGGGAGTTGGCCGGCGTCCCGGAGAGCAGGACATCGCCGGGCACCAGGGTGATCGTGCGCGCGATGTCGGCGACGAGGTAGTGCATGTCCCAGGTCATCTCGTCGGTGCCGCCGTCCTGCACGACCTGGCCGTTCACCAGCGTGCGCAGCCACTTGCCGCGGAAGTCCCATCCGGTGACCAGTCCGGGTCCCAGCGGGCACAGCGTGTCCGACCCCTTGACCCGCAGCATCGACCCGGCGTCGGTGTCCCGGAAGTCGTGCAGCCCGAAGTCGTTCGCCAGCGTGTATCCGGCGATGTAGTCGCCCGCCTCCTCCGGCGCGACGTTGCGGCAGGTCCGGCCGATCACGATCGCGATCTCGCCCTCGTAGTTGAGCCACGCGCACCCGCCCGGGCGCACCACCGCGCCGCCGTGCGCGTTCAACGCCGAGGTCGGCTTGTGGAAGTACGTCGGTGCCGGCGGCAGACTCGCCTGGAACTCCCTGACCCGGCTCGTGTGGTTGAGGTGGACGGCGATCACCTTGCTCGGTGTGACCGGCGGCAGGTGCACGGCCGTCTCAGCGCTGACCCGCCGCCCGTCCCCCGCGACGAGGTCGTCGCCGTCCCGGACCACCTGCACGGCCGCGCCGTCCAGCAGGATCCTGCGGAACTCCACCGTGGCGGCGCTCACGCCGGGGCCTTCGTCCAGCCGGCCGGTGAGTAGCAGGTGTTCTTCACGTCGCAATAGAAGTCGAAGGACCAGGTGCCGCCCTCCCGGCCGATCCCGGAGTTCCGGTTGCCGCCGAACGGCGCCCGCAGGTCTCGGACGAAGAAGCAGTTCACCCAGACCGTGCCCGCCGAGAGCCGGTCCGCCACGCGGCTCGCCCTGTCCGGATCGCCGCCGACGACGGTCGCGGCGAGCCCGTAGTCGGTGCCGTTGGCCAGCTCGATCGCCTCCCCCTCGGTCCTGTAGGCCTGCACGGTGAGCACCGGGCCGAACACCTCCTCCCGGAGGATCTCGCTGCCCGGCGGGGCGTCGAGGAACACCGTCGGCCGGAAGTAGAGGCCGCCGAGGCCGGTGTGCGGGCCGCCGCCCAGGATCGGCCGCGCACCTGAGGCGATCGCCCGCTCGACGAAGCCGCTGACCCGCTCGAAATGCCGGCGGGAGATCAGCGGCCCGACGTCGGTGGCCTCGTCCCGGGGATCGCCGACCCGCAGGTCCGCGGCCCTGGCCAGCAGGGCGTCGAGGACGTCGTCGTGTCGAGACTGCGGCACCAGGAGCCGGACGGCCGCCAGGCAGACCTGGCCGGCGTTGTCGAACTGCTCGACCGCCAGGTCGGCGGTCAGGTCGAGGTCGGCGTCGTCGAGGACGACCAGCGGCGACTTCCCGCCGAGTTCGAGCGAGACCGGGGTGAGGTTGGCGCCGCCCGCGGCCGCGACGGCCCGCCCGGTGGCCACCGAGCCGGTGAAGCTGATCCGGCGCACCCGCGGGTCCGCGACCAGTGCCGCACCCGCCTCCATGCCCAGGCCCTGGACGACGTTGAGCACGCCGTCCGGCAGCCCGGCGTCGTGGGCGATGTCGGCGAGCAGCGAGGCCGTCAGCGGAGCCCACTCCGGCGGCTTGGCGACCACGGTGTTGCCCGCCGCGAGCGCAGGGGCGATCCGCCAGGTGGCGAGCATCAGGGGCGCGTTCCACGGGGTGATCACCGCGGTCACGCCGGCAGGGTCCCAGGAGACGTGGTTGCGGTGCCCGCGGGTGTCGAAGTCGGGTTCACCCAGCCGGAGCAGGTGGTCGGCGAAGAACCGGAAGTTCAGCGCCACGCGGGGCATCACGCCGCGGCGGTGCGAGCGGATCAGCGAACCGTTGTCCCGGGTCTCGACCCGGGCCAGGTCCTCCAGCCGCTTCTCGACGCCGTCGGCGACGGCGTGCAGGACGGCGGCCCGTTCCGCGGCCGGGGTGCGGCTCCACTCCGGGAACGCCCTGGCGGCGGCGTCCACCGCGGCGGCCACGTCGTCCGGCCCGCCGCGGGCCACCTGGGCGATCTCGGCCTCGTCGATCGGGGAGATGTCCGCGAACGTCGACCGACCGTGGGCCGAGGCGACCCGGCGGCCGCCGATCCAGTGCCGGACCTCGACCGGGACGCCCTCGACCTCCGCGATCTCCACCCGGTGCCTCCAGATCTATTTGGAGCCGAACGACTTTGCATGATGCTGCCGCCCGACGGGCCCGGTCAAGCGCGCCGTCCCGTATCGTTCGGACCCTAACCATCGACGGCCCATCGACGGACGAAGGGAGTGCGGTGGAGGGCTTCTTCTACCCGCGGACGCCGAGCGGCCGGGCGAGCCTGGTGCCGCCGCCCCCGTGGTACTACTCCGGGGACCTGATCACGGTGGAGTACCGGACCGACCCCGCGCGGGTCGCGGCCCTGCTGCCGCCTCCGCTCGGCCCGGCTCCGGAGGACCCCGGCGCGGTGGCGCTGATCTGGGCGGACTGGCAGTCCTGCGGGGCGACGCGGGAGGAGCTGCTCGACCCGGTCCGCTCGCAGTACGGCGAGGCCTTCGTCGTCGTCCGGTGCACCTTCGAGGGCCGGACGTACTCCCGCTGCGTGTACATCTGGGTGGACAAGGACTTCGCGGTGCTGCGCGGGATCCACCAGGGGTACCCGAAGAAGCTCGGGTCGATCCGGCAGACCCGGCCGCACCCGATGCCGCAGGCCGCGCCCGTGCTCGCGCCCGGCGAGCGGTTCGGCGCGACGCTGGCCGCGGGTGACCGCAGGATCGCCGAGGCTGTGATCAGGCTGCGCGGGCCCAGCGAGACCGCCGGGTTCGTCAACGGTCATCCGATGGCGCACCACCGCTGGCTGCCGGCGATCGACGGCGCCGGCGACGCGCACGCCGAGCTGATCGAGTCAGGCGCCGCCGAGGTCGCCGTCGGGCCGACGTTCGCTGCGGACGTCGAGCGGCTCGCTCTCTTCGAGTCCCCCACCGAGGAGGTGGCCGACCTCGCCGTCCACGAGATCATCGACGGCTACTACCGCCGCCTCGGCGTCGTCTGGTCCGGCGGCCGAACGCTCTCACCCGCCCCTTGATCTTGTGCCGCCCCGGCGCCCGACCCGCACCAGGCCGCTGCTGCGGACTGTGCGGACTTGTGCCGACCCTTCTTGCCCACGGTGTGACACCGTGCTCACCTGAAGCCCACGGTGTCACACCGTGGGCATCGGACATGCGCACAATTTGTCCGAGAGCACGAGCCGGCGCGCGATGTCCTGGTTGGACCGGCCGGCCGCGATCAGGTCGAGGATCTCCCGCTCGCGGTCGCTCAGCTCGGGGAACGGAAGCCCGGCGCGAGCACCGCGTGCAGCAGCGCGCCGACGGTGACCAGGGCGGCGGCGATCCAGCGGCTCGTGCCGGTGAAGGGATGCGGGACATCAGGTGCGGCCTTGGGTTCGAAGACGATGGATGACGTCGGGGCTCCTCGCGGGGACGGCGTGATCCTCTCCGCATCATGGGGCGGCGGATGTCCCCCGCGCATGGGAGCCCGGTCACGACTTCGATCCGGGACACGACCCGGGACACCGCCCGGGCCCCCGTTGCTCCAGCGCTACAGCTTGAGCGGGCCCTGGTCGGCCGGGGCGAGCTCGGCGAAGTGCTGGCTGGCGCTCGGCCGGCCCGGGATCACCACCGCGAGGAGCGCGCTGACGACCAGGACGCCGACCGCGGCCCATGGCGCGTAGATCGTCGGTGCGGTCACCTTGTAGAACGCGCCGAACAGGGCGCCGAGGGTGACCAGGACGCCGATCAGCGCGGCCAGCCAGATCGTCCAGACCTGAGGATGATCGGCCAGTCCCC
The DNA here is from genome assembly GCA_046734255.1 of Actinomycetota bacterium. GTDB lineage: Bacteria > Actinomycetota > Actinomycetes > Actinomycetales > Kineosporiaceae > JBKPQU01. The sequence continues at coordinate 10,422 of JBKPQU010000163.1, read as the reverse complement.
GCACGGCGCCGATCGAGATCAGGAAGTAGATGATCATGAGTGCGGAGCTGCCGAACGTCGAGAACCAGAAGAACATCGCGACGTAGTGCGGCAGGCCGCCCTGGGCGAACAGCCCGGTCCACCACGCGGTGATGCCGATCACGATCAGGTACACGGCCAGCACGAAGATGCTCGCGGTCAGTGGGGTGCCCCGGCCGGAGACCCGGCCGAGCCCGCGGGGCAGCCGGTGGTCCCGGCCGAGCGCGAAGAAGCCGCGCGATGCGGCGACCGACACCCCGATCAACACCGCGATCATGTCGAGGATGACGACCAGCTCGATCAGGCGCCGCACCCCGACCGAGGCGTACCCGCCGTCCGCCGCCGGCCCGGCCAGACCGAACAGAGGTGCGCCGGCGTTCTTGCCGAACAGGTCGAGGTCGAACCTGTAGCCGGCCACCTGCGCGTAGGTGCCGATGAGGTAGAAGCCGGCGATCGCCGCGACCGAGATCAGGATGGCCCGCGGGATGTCCCGGTGCGGGTGCTCGGTCTCCTCGCCGAGATTGGCCGCGGTCTCGAAGCCGGTGAACAGCAGCACGCCGTAGAGCACCCCGAACAGCACGCCGGCCATGCCCTGCGGCGAGGAGCTCGGGTTGAACGTGCTGGCGACGTCGTTGTCCGAGCCGACCTTCGCGATGACCACGAAGAAGAAGATCAGGACGACGGCGATCGAGAACAGCGCGAGCACCAGCTGGGCCCGGGTGGAAAGGCTGACCCCGAGGAACAGCACGACCACCAGGCCGAGCAGCAGCAGCAGGTCCCAGACGATCTCCGGCAGCAGCGGGGTGCCGAACTCCGCGTCGAGGGTGTCGTGGACCGTGCCGCCGATCATCACGAGCAGTCCGGCGCCCAGCGCCAGGATGCCGACGTAGTACAGGTATCCGGCCGCCGCCCCGACCCGCGAACCCAGGCCGTCGGTGACGTAGTCGTACAGCGAGCCCGCCGCCTGGATCCGCCGGGCGAACCCCGCGACGATCCACCCCAGCGCCAGCACGCCGATCGAGGCGATCAATACCGACAGCGGCGCGGCCACCCCGGCGCCCTTGCCGGAGGGGTTGAGACCGACCAGCAGTGGGACCAGGAAGGCGATCGAGAACACCGGCCCGATGAATCCCACCGACTGCGCCGTGGCGTCCAGGAGCGTGAGCTTCCGGGCTCCGCCGAGCCGCTGGTAGGTCTCCTCCGCCATCGTGGCTCCCTCAGGTCGAGGCCCGGCGACGGGCGGCCGCCCGTGCCACAGGTAGTTCGTACCCGAACGTTTCTTGCGGCGGGAGTTTAGCGCCCGGCGGTGACGCGGGTCACTACCCCGACGGCGCGACCGGGACCCCGCCTGACCCGCGGCTCAGCGCCTGGTCACCGCCACCGGGAACGACTTGATCCCGTTGATGAAGTTCGACCGAACCCGCCGGATCGGCCCGGTCTGGCGGACCGAGGAGACCCGGGCGAGCAGCTCCTCGAACATGATCCGGATCTCCATCCGGGCGAGCTGGTTGCCCAGGCACATGTGCGGGCCGCCCTTGCCGAACGCCATCTGCTCCCGCGCGTCCCGCTGGACGTCGAACCGGTACGGGTCGGCGAAGACCGCCTCGTCCCGGTTGCCCGAGGCGAACCAGACCACGACCTTGTCCCCGACCACGATCCTGCGGCCGTGCAGCTCGACGTCGCGGGTCGCCGTCCGGCGGAAGTGGTAGACCGGCGAGGCCCAGCGCATGAACTCGTCCACCGCCGTCGTGATCAGCTCCGGCCTCTCCTGCAGCAGCGCCAGTTGGGCCGGGTGGTCGATCAGCGCCTTCATCGTGTGCGAGATCGCGTGCCGGGTGGTCTCGTTGCCCGCCACCACGAGCAGCAGGAAGTAGTTGTGGAAATCCCGCTCGGACAGCCGGATGCCGTCCTCCGGCTCGCGGTTGACCAGCTTCGAGACCAGGTCCTCGCCGTCCCCGCCGCGCCGGGCCCGGGCCAGCTCGTCGCCGTAGGCGAAGACCTCCAGGGCCGCGGGGGAGCGGAACGGCAGCAGGCGGTACTGCTCGCTCTCGGGCGAGGTGAGCAGGACGTCGGCCTGGTCGGGATCGGTGTTGCCGACCATCCGGTTGCCCCAGGCGATCAGCTGCCCGGCCATCTCCGGCGGGACGTCGAGCAGGCGCACCAGCACCCGGATGGGGTAGTCCGCGCTCACCTCGGCGACGAAGTCGAACTCGTCGGCGGCCAGCGCGGCGTCCAGCGTGGTCGCGGTCAGCCCGCGGAGGAAGGTCTCGAACGGCGCGAGCGCCCGGGCGGAGAAGTCCCGCTGCAGGAGCCGGCGCAGCGCGAAGTGCCGGGCGCCGTCCGTCTCGAGCATGGACTTGCGGATCTCCAGCTGCTCGTCGTCCAGCTCCTCCAGGTTCACCGCGCCGACCTCGGAGGAGAACGTCGCCTCGTCCCGGGAGACGCTGACGATGTCGGCGTGCCGCGTGAGCGCCCAGAACCCGCGGTTCGGCGCGGGTTCCGGGTTCCAGTGGCAGGGATCGCCGGCCCGCAGCTCGTCGAAGGCCGCCCACGGCGGCCCGTCCTCGAACAGGTCGAGGTCGGCGAGGTCGGCCCCCGAGGGCGCTGCCGGTTGGTCGGTCGTCGCGGTCATCGAGCCCCTCACAGGTGGTAGGCGTACTCGCGGAACTCCCAGTCGGTGACGAACCGCTCGAACCGCTCGACCTCGTTCCGCTTGTAGGTCAGGAACGCCTGGCAGAAACCCTTGCCCAGCACGCCTTGCAGGTCGGTATCGGCCTCCAGCGCGCTGAGGGCGTCCGGCAGCCGTTGCGGCAGGATCCCGGCCGCGGAGGGGTCGTATCCGTATCCGGACAGCGGCGGTTGCGGTACGGCGGCCTCCCGGACGCCGAGGTAGGCCGCGGCCAGCGTGCCGGCGATGGCCACGTAGGGGTTGGCGGTGGCGTCGCCGAGCCGCAGCTCCAGGCGCGCGGCATCGCCCCGGTGCGGCGGGACGCGGAGCATCGCGCTGCGATTGTCGAGGCCCCAGTCGATCAGCCAGGGGGCGAGCGTGTCCGGCCCGAACCGCTTGTAGGAGTTGATCGTCGGGTTGAGCAGCGCGGACAGCGCCGGGGCGTGGGCCAGGATGCCGGCGATCGCCTGGTGCGCGGTCGTGGACAGCCCGTGCTCGCCGTCCGGGTCGTCGATCATGTTGCGGCCGGCGTCGTCGACCAGCGAGAGGTGCAGGTGGAACCCCGAGCCGCCCTCGTCGTTGAACGGCTTGGCCATGAACGTGGCCTGCAGCCCGTCCAGCCGTGCGATCTCCTGGATCGAGGACTTCAGCCGGAACGCGCGGTCCGCGGCGTCCAGCCCCGCCGAGTGCCTGAGGTTGATCTCGAACTGACCGCCGCAGAACTCGTGGTTGGCCGCGCTCACCGCCAGGCCCGCGTCGCGCAGCAGCCGCAGGGTCTTCAGCAGGTGGCCGCTGGGGTCGCCCTTGGCGCCGACGACGTAGACGTTGCCCGGCGCGTCGCCGTAGCGTCGCCAGCCGGACGGTGCGCTCGCGTCGGGTTCCAGCAGGAAGTACTCCAGTTCCGGTCCGACGACGCCGCGCAGGCCGACCTCGGCGAGCCGGTCCTCGACCCGGGCGAGCAGGTGGCGGGGGGACTCCTCGAACGGAGAGCCGTCGAGCTCGAAGACCTCGGCGAGCGCCCAGGCCGTGCCCGGCGCCCAGGGCAGCGGGGCCAGCGTGGTGAGGTCCGGCACCACGTTGACATCGGGCAGGCCGGCGTCCAGCCCGCCCGGGATCGGGACGACGTCCCCCTGCGGGGTCGTGTGGAAAGTCGCGCGGCAGAAGCCGAGACCGTGATGCCGCGCCGCCGGAAGCTCCTCGAGCAGGATGTCCCTGCCCCGATCGATTCCGATCATGTCCGCGTAGGAGATCCGGACGACGTCGACGCCCTGCTCGCGCAGCTCGGCCAGCACGCGGTCGACGTCGGTGGGGTGCTCGCTCACGGAAGCCTCCTCGTTTGGTCCCGAACAATATGCGGCGCAACCGGACCCATCAAGCCACCCCGGTGACGAGACCGCCCTTGACCGGGCAAGCAGGGCCTCCTATCGTTCGTATCCAAACGATTTCGGAGGAGACGATGGGCGAGGTGGTCGGAGCGGGCCTGCTGGCCCACGTGCCCACGATCATGCTCCCCGAGGCGGACCGGCGAGCCCTGAACGGCGGCGAGGACACCACGCTGGTCGAGGGCCTGCGCCGGCTGCGCCGGGAGGTCTTCGACGTCCTGGACTACGACACGGTCGTGGTGCTCGACACCCACTGGGCCAGCACGGTCGAGTACGTCGTCGCCGCCCAGGACCGGCGCTCCGGGCTGTACACCGCGGAGGAGCTCCCGCGCGGGATGTGCCGCGTCCCCTACGACTTCGCCGGTGACCCGGAGCTGGCGCGACAGATCGCCGCGCAGGGCGAGGCGCACGGCACCTGGATCACCGCGATCGACGACCACTACCTGCCGATCATGTACGGCACCGTGAACCTGTGGAGCTACCTCGGCCGCCCGGACAAGCGCTGGGTCTCGATGAGCTGCTGCCAGACCGCCGACGTCGAGGACAACCTCCGGGCGGGTCGCGCGCTGGGCGCGGCGATCGGGGCGAGCGACCGCAGGGTGCTGCTGGTCGGGTCCGGCGCGATGAGCCACACCTTCTACTCGCTGCGGCAGCTTCGCGATCACGAGGCGGCCGGGACCGAGCACATCTTCACCCCGGAGGCCCTCGCCGCCGACCTGGAGCGCCTGGACTGGTTCGCCGCCGGGGACCACGCCAGGGTCCTGGCGACGATGCCGGAGTTCCTGACGTTCAAGCCGGAGGCCCGCTTCGCCCACTACCTCATCATGGTGGCCGCGCTCGGCGAGGGTGCCTGCACCGCACCTGGCCGGCGCTACAGCGAGTACGAGAACTCGGTGGGCACCGGGCAGGTGCACATCTGGTTCGACCGTCCGGACGGCGGATGGCAGGCGGCGCGCCCGTCCGCGGAGGGGGTCAGCGCATGAGGGTGGTCGTCGACCTCACCCGGTGCGCCGATCACGGGCAGTGCGTCTTCGCCGCACCCGAGGTCTTCCAGCTCGACGAGCGTGGCAAGCTGAGCTACCGGCCGACGCCCGAGGATCGGCTCCGCGAGAAGGTCGAGGACGCGATGGACGCCTGCCCGATGCAGGCCATCACGATCGAGGACTGACTCGAGGACTGGATCGAGGTCTGAACGTGCGGGTCGTCGTGGTCGGCGCGTCGCTCGGAGGTCTGCGGACCGCTGAGCAGCTGCGCGCCGCGGGATGGGCGGACGACATCGTCCTGGTCGGCGCCGAGCCGCACCTTCCCTACACCCGCCCGCCGCTGACCAAGGAGGCGCTGGCCGACGGCGTCGACCACGCCAGGCTGGAGTTCCGCCGGCGCAAGAGCGTGGCCGATGTCGACTGGCGGCTCGGGCGCACCGCGGTCGCGTGCTCGCTCGCGGAGCGCAGCGTCGAGCTGGACGGCGGTGAGCGCCTCGACTGGGACGGCCTGGTGATCGCCACGGGCCTGCGGTCCCGGCGGCTGGCACCCGAGGTCGCCGGCGGCCTGCCCGAGCACGGCGCCGGGCGGCACGCGGTTCGCACGCTGGAGGACGCCGCGGAGCTCCGCCGGTGGCTGCGGCCGGGGGCGCGGCTGGTGGTCCTGGGCGCGGGCTTCATCGGCTGCGAGGTCGCGGCGACCGCGATCGGCAGGGGCTGCTCGGTGCACGTCGTGGCCCCCGAGGCGGTCCCGATGCAGCGGCCGCTGGGCCAGCTGGTCGGCCACACCCTGCAGCTTCGGCACGAGGCACGCGGGGTGAGCTTCCACCTCGGCCGCCTGCCGGTCGAGGTCGAGGCGCTGGCGGCCGGGAACGGCGGGGGATCGGCGGTCGGTGCGGTCCGGCTGGACGACGGCACCCGGCTGGGGGCGGACGTCGTGGTCGAGGCGCTGGGCTCCCTGCCCAACGTCGAGTGGCTGGCCGGCAACGACCTCGACCTGAGCGACGGCGTCCGATGCGACTCCCGGCTCCGGGCCCTGACCGGCGACGGCGCCGTGCCGCGGGCGGACGTGGTCGCGGTCGGCGACGTGGCCCGGTTCCCGAACTCGCTGTACGACGACGTTCCCCGCCGGGTCGAGCACTGGAACATGCCGACCGAGATGGCCCGCCGGGCCGGGCCCGTGCTCGTCGCCGGGCTGGTCGGCGGCGAGCTGCCCCCCGCCGCCTACGCGCCGATGCCGTCGTTCTGGAGCGACCAGTACGACGTCCGGCTGCAGTCGTTCGGGTCACCGGACCTGGGCACCGAGGTCCGGCTGCTGGAGGGCGATCTGGAGGGCGAGTTCGCCGTCGGCTACTTCCGCGACGACCGGCTGGTCGGCGTGGCCGGCGTCGGGCTCATGCCGAGGCTGCTGGAACTGCGCGCGGAGATCGAGGCCGCGGCCGCACTGTCCTGACCGCTGTTCCGCTGCGCTGCTGCGCTCCCCGGGCTGATCGTGCAGGCTGGAGGGGCAGGTTCGGCCGCGGCCCATGCCGGAGGTGATTGCAGTGCTCAGCACCATGCAGCAGGTGCCCTTGTTGATCTCCCGAATCCTCCAGTACGGGACGACGATGTTCGGCACCGCCGAGGTGTTCACCTGGGGCGAGGGCGGACCGCGCCGGTCCAGCTTCGCCGAGGTCGGTGAGGACTGCCGGCGGCTGGCGAATGCGCTGCGCCGGCTCGGCGTGGACGGCGACCAGCGGGTCGGCACGTTCATGTGGAACAACGAGGAGCACTTCGAGCTGTACCTGGCCGTCCCGAGCATGGGCGCGGTCCTGCACACGGTCAACATCCGGTTGTTCCCGGAACAGATGATCTACGTGATCAACCACGCCGAGGATTACGTCGTCGCCGTCGACAACTCGCTGGCGGAGCCGTTCAGCCGGCTGCTGGAGCACCTGCCCACGGTCAGGCACGTCGTGGTGAACGGGCCGGTGCCGGACGACGTCCGGGAGAAACTGGGCGCCGACGGCCGCGAGGTGCACGATTACCGCGCCCTGCTGGACGCCGAGGAGCCGGAGTTCACCTGGCCGGTGCTGGACGAGAACGCCGCCGCCGCGATGTGCTACACGTCCGGCACCACCGGCAACCCCAAGGGCGTGGTGTACTCCCATCGCTCCAACGTGCTGCACAGCTTCACGCTGGCGATGCCGACCGGCCTCGCACTGGCCGAGAGTGACCGGATCCTCGCCGTCGTGCCGCTGTTCCACGCCAACGCCTGGGGGATGACGCAGTCGGCGATGCTCACCGGCGCCAGCCTCGTGCTGCCGGACCGGTTCCTGCAGGCGGCGCCGCTCGCAGAGATGATCTCCACGCTGGGGGTGACCAAAGCCGGTGCGGTGCCGACGATCTGGAGCGATCTGCTCCGCCATCTCGGCGAGCACCCCGAGATCGACATCTCCAGCCTGGGTTCGGTGATCGTCGGCGGGTCGGCGTGCCCGCCCGCCCTGATGCGCGCCTACGAGGAGCGGTACGGGGTGCGGGTGCTGCACGCCTGGGGGATGACCGAGATGTCGCCGCTGGGCTCGGTGGCCGTCCCGCCGTCCGCCGCGACCGGGGACGAGGCCTGGTCCTACCGGGAGAGCCAGGGCCGGTTGGCCAGCATGGTCGACGGGCGGCTGATCGGGCCGGACGGCGAGGAGGTGCCGTGGGACGCCGCGTCGGTGGGGGAACTGGAGGTACGTGGCCCCTGGGTCACCGGCTCGTACTACAAGGACGACTCGCCGGAGAAGTTCGACGACGGCTGGTTGCGCACCGGCGATGTCGGCTCGCTGTCGCCGGACGGGTTCCTCCGCCTGACCGACCGGGCCAAGGACGTGATCAAGTCAGGCGGTGAGTGGATCAGCTCGGTGGAGCTGGAGAACCACCTGATGGCCCACCCGAAGGTCAAGGAGGCCGGCGTGGTCGGCGTCCCCGACGAGCGCTGGGGCGAGCGGCCGCTGGCCACGGTGGTGGTCGCGGACGGGGAGACGCTGGAGCTGGACGAGCTGCGGGAGTTCCTCTCCCAGCGGGTGGCGAAGTGGCAGCTGCCGGAGCGGTGGGCGTTCATCCCCGAGGTCCCGAAGACCAGCGTCGGCAAGTTCGACAAGAAGGTGATCCGCAGGCAGTACGCCGACGGCCAGCTGGACGTGAAGACCTCCGACTGACGAACGCTCGTCCGCAGCGCCCCACTGTGCGGCAACTGTGCGGCACTGTGCGGCACTGTGCGGCATCACGCGCACCCGCGTTGCCCACGGTGTCACGCCGTGCGCACCAGAAGGCCACGGTGTCACGCCGTGGGCATTGGGGAGGGGCCGGGGTCAGCAGACGTCGTTGACGTTCTGCGCCTGGCTGGCGTTCACGGTGGGGCTGGGCGAGGGCTTGGCCGGCGTGGTCGGGCTCGCCGTGGCACCTGACGTGGGGGACCCGGAGGCCGTGACGGTGGGGGTCGGCTCGGGCGGGGGGATCAGCGCGGCCTGCACGAGGCGGCGGATCTTGGTGTAGTTCGGGTCGACGCTGCCACCGGTGATCGCCGGGGTGAATGGCAGGCTGCGGATGCTGCCGTTCCGCTTGACCCGCAGCGTCAGATCCACCCAGGCACCGAGGTCATTGCGCGGCAGGTTCGTGGCGATGTTGTGCTTCGCGGCGGCCGCCAGCGCCGGGAAGGCCTCGGCCAGCTTGGACGGGTTGGCCTTCTGCACGATCGCGCCGATGACGCAGCGCTGGCGGCGCATCCGGTCGTAGTCGTCGGTGGTCCACCTCGAGCGGGCGTACCAGAGCGCGTGGTAGCCGTCGAGGTGCTGGACGCCCTTCTCGATCCAGCCGCCGGTGGCGACGTGGTAGTCCCGGCGGCTGGGGTCGCCGCTTCCGCCGATCGGCAGCCGCTCCCGGACGTCCACGGTGATCCCGCCCATCGCGTCGACGAACTGGGCGAACCCGGCCAGGTTCAGCATCGAGTAGTAGTCGACCTTGAGCCCGGTGATCCCCTGGACGGCGTCCTCGGTCGCGGTCAGGCCGGGGTTGGGGCCCGTGTAGAAGCTCTTGCCGTTCGGGCTCGGACCGGCGCCCTCCGCCCAGCGCCAGATGGCGTTCAGCAGGCACGCGTCGGCGGCGCACTTGAAGCCGTCCGGCCAGGCTTGCGCCCCGGGGGTGCCGATGGGGAACGGCACCCGCTCGAGGTTGCGCGGAAGGCTGAACATCACGGTGTCGCCGGTGTGGGTGTTGATGCTGGCCAGGATCAGCGTGTCCGGCCGGACGCCTTCCCGGTCGGCACCGGCGTCGCTGCCGATCAGCAGCACGTTCACCCGGGGGATGGTCGCCCAGGGGTCCGGTTTGGACAGGTTCGGTCGGGCGCCGCGGCCGGGGCCGCTGGCGGAGAAGACGCTGGAGACCAGGTCCCGCTGGATCAGCGCGTAGCTGCCGAGCTTGACCGCGGGCAGCATGACCGCGCCGATCAGCGCGACCACCAGCGCGGCGCACAGCGCCTCCTGGCCACCGGTCAGCACCGCCAGCCGGCGCAGGTTCACGTGGGTGACGATCACGAGGGTGATCCAGAGCAGCGCGACCAGGCCCACCGCCGCGACCGCGTACAGCAGCATCGTCGGGCTGACCGCCAGCCGCAGGGCCGCCGCCACGGGGTCCGTGAGCATCGAGAAGCCGGCGAGGATCGAGATGGTGAGCACGGCGACGCCGAGCACGACGACGCCGGCCGCACGCTTTCCGGCGGCCATCAGCCCGCTGCCGGGCGCCAGGGTGCCCAGGATGCTCCAGACCACGACCCAGCTGAACCCCTGGCCCAGGGAGGTCGAGTGCCGGCCGCGGGGGCGGCGTCCCTGTGGCTTGGGTGGCCCCGGAGGCTGTTGCCTGGCTGGGGGTCCGGTCGAGGAGGCGCGCGGATCGGTGTCACGCCGAGCGCGTCGCGGGGAGTGCGACGCGAGCTGGGTCACCTGTCCTCCATCACCACGCGCGTGCTGGGTCGACAACCCCGAGAGAAGGCGATTCTTCCATGAAGACGCCCAACCTGCCCGGGAGGTTTCCAGGACCGAGAGATCCACAGCCTGGTTGTACTCAGGGTAACTCCACGGCTACATCCGTGGCGTGATCTGGGCGAGTCCGGGGCGGGTGGGGAGTCCCGGCACCACCCGACCGGCCCTGGCCTGGACCGTGGGGAGCGTGCCGGGACAACTTTGCCCGGGCCGCGCGCGGACCGCTACCCTGAGCCGGTCGCGGGGAGGCGTCGCCTAGTCCGGTCTATGGCGCCCGCCTGCTAAGCGGGTTGGGGGTTTACAGCCCCCTCGCGGGTTCAAATCCCGCCGCCTCCGCGTCCGTCCTTCCGAAGGCACGCCTGGGGTCCCCACAC
>JBKPQU010000162.1:0-3482 GCA_046734255.1 Actinomycetota bacterium | reverse complement strand
CCGCGGCCGGGCACGCCGAACAGGCCGAGGCCGCCGAGGTGAGCATGACCGCGCCGGGCACGCAGGCCCCCGCCGGGGAGGCGGAGCAGCCTGCGGAGCCTGAGACGTCGGCCGAGACGTCGGCCGAGACGTCGGCGCCGGCATCCGAGGCCGGGCCGGACTCGCGGACGGACGAGCGCCGCGAGCGCCGCGACGGCCGGGACGGCCGGGACGGACGGACCGGACGGACCGGCCAGGACAGGCCCGCCCAGGAGCGCGCCGCCCAGGAGCGCGCCGCCCAGGACGGCCGCTCCGCCGAGGACCGTGATGGCCAGCAGCGAGACAGCGACGAGGACGACGGTGAAGGCGGCCGTGGCCGCCGGCGTCGGGGCCGCTACCGCGATCGCAAGCGCCGCACCCGCGGCGACCAGAACGCGGGCGGGGCCGTCGGCGAGGAGCCGGAGGTCGGCGAGGACGACGTCCTCGTTCCGGTGGCCGGCATCCTCGACGTGCTCGACAACTACGCATTCCTGCGCACATCGGGCTACCTGCCGGGGCCGAACGACGTGTACGTCTCGCTCGGCCAGGTGAAGAAGTACGGCCTGCGCAAGGGCGACGCGGTCGTCGGCGCGGTCCGCCAGCAGCGCGAGGGCGAGCCCCAGCGGCAGAAGTTCAACGCCCTGGTCCGGCTGGACACCATCAACGGCGCCTCGGCGGACGAGGCCCGGACACGCCCGGATTTCGCCAAGCTCACGCCCCTGTACCCGCAGGAGCGCCTCCGCCTGGAGACCGACCCGAACCAGCTGACGACGCGGATCATCGACCTGATCGCGCCGGTCGGGAAGGGCCAGCGCGGCCTGATCGTCTCGCCGTCCAAGGCCGGCAAGACGCTCGTCCTGCAGGCCATGGCGAACGCCATCACGCGCAACAACCCCGAGTGCCACCTCATGGTCGTCCTCGTCGACGAGCGGCCGGAGGAGGTCACCGACATGCAGCGCGCGGTCAAGGGTGAGGTGATCGCCTCGACCTTCGACCGCCCCGCGGACGACCACACGACGGTCGCGGAGCTGGCGATCGAGCGGGCCAAGCGCCTGGTCGAGCTCGGCCACGACGTCGTCGTCCTGCTGGACTCGATCACCAGGCTCGGCCGCGCGTACAACCTGGCGGCTCCCGCCAGCGGCCGGATCCTGTCGGGTGGCGTCGACTCCAGCGCGCTGTATCCGCCGAAGCGGTTCTTCGGCGCCGCCAGGAACATCGAGCACGGCGGCTCGCTGACCATCCTTGCCACGGCGCTGGTCGAGACCGGCTCCAAGATGGACGAGGTGATCTTCGAGGAGTTCAAGGGCACCGGCAACATGGAGCTGAAGCTGTCCCGGCAGCTCGCCGACAAGCGGATCTTCCCTGCGGTGGACGTCAACGCCTCCGGTACGCGCCGTGAGGAGATCCTCATGTCGCGGGAGGAGCTGAACATCGTCTGGAAGCTCCGCCGGGTGATGGGCGCCCTGGAGGCGCAGCAGTCGATCGAGCTGCTCCTGGACCGCCTGAAGCAGACCCGCAGCAACGCGGAGTTCCTCATGCAGGTGCAGAAGACCACCCCGGTGCCAGGTCGCTCCGAGGACGACTGACCCCAGGGAGCCCGATCACGGCACGCGCCGGGAATGTCCGGGCGGGCGAGGCCGTTGCGCGTCCAGCACGGCCGTTGCCTGGCCGCGGATCGCGGTCTGGCAGACTGGTCCGCGGTTCCGGTTCACGCCGCGCAGCAGCGCAGGCGACCCGGCGACCCCAGTGAAAGAGGAGCACGATGAAGAGCGGCATCCACCCCGACTACGTGGTGACCGAGGTGACCTGCACCTGCGGGACGACGTTCACCACACGCAGCACCGCGAAGAACGGCGTCATCCACGCCGACGTGTGCAGCAACTGCCACCCCTTCTACACCGGCAAGCAGAAGATCCTGGACACCGGCGGGCGGGTCGCCAAGTTCCAGCAGCGCTACGGGAAGAAGAGCGGGGGCCAGTAACTCCGCTGGCGCCGGTCGGTCGTTCGCCCCTTCGGGCGACGGCGCGGCCGGCGCCTCGCTTTTGCAGCAGTAGGGGAGGGACGACATGCCGTCCGAGGATCCCGCGGACCGGCTCATCGCCCGGTGCGAGCCGCTGCTCGCCGAGTACGCCGACCTCGAACGCCGGCTGGCCGATCCGGCGGTGCACGCCGAGCCTGCCCTCGCGCGCCGGCTCGGCCGCCGCTACGCGAAGCTGACCGGAGTCGTCGAGGCGCTGCGCGCCTGGCGGGCAGCCCGTGACGACCTCGTCGCGGGCCGCGAGCTCGCCGGGGACGACGAGGGCTTCGCGGCCGAGCTGCCCGGACTCGAGGAGGCCGAGGCCAAGCGCCGGGAGCGGCTGCGCAGCCTGCTGATCCCGCGTGACCCGGACGACGATCGCGACGTCATCCTGGAGATCAAGGCCGGTGAGGGCGGTGAGGAGTCCGCGCTGTTCGCCGGAGACCTGCTGCGGATGTACCTGCGCTTCGCGGAGCGCCAGGGCTGGCGTACCGAGGTGCTGGACGAGACCGAGAGCGATCTCGGCGGCCTCAAGGACGTCGCGGTCGCGATCAAGAGCCGGGGCACGCCCGGCGAGGGCCAGGGGGTCTTCGCCCGGCTGAAGTACGAGGGCGGCGTCCACCGGGTCCAGCGGGTCCCGGTGACCGAGTCGGCCGGGCGGATCCACACCTCCGCGGCCGGCGTGCTCGTGCTGCCCGAGGCGGAGGAGGCCGGCGAGGTCGACATCGATCCGAACGATCTGCGGATCGACGTGTTCCGCTCCTCCGGGCCCGGCGGGCAGAGCGTGAACACCACGGACTCCGCCGTCCGGATCACCCACCTGCCCACCGGGATCGTCGTCTCCTGCCAGAACGAGAAGTCGCAGCTGCAGAACAAGGAGCAGGCGATGCGGATCCTGCGCGCCCGGCTGCGGGCCATGGCCGCGGAAGCCGCCGAGGCCGATGCCGCCGACGCCCGCCGCTCGCAGGTGCGCACCGTCGACCGCTCGGAGCGCATCCGCACGTACAACTTCCCGGAGAACCGGATCGCCGACCACCGGACCGGCTACAAGGCCTACAACCTCGACCAGGTGCTGGACGGCGACCTCGAGGCCGTCGTCGCCTCCTGCCAGGCCGCGGACGAGGCGGCCCGGCTCGCGGTGGACGACGGGTGACCCCGTCCCCGCCGCGGGGACGGGACGGCGACCTGGGCCGGGCGCTCTCCGAGGCCACCCGGCGGCTGGCCGAGGCGGGGATCGTCTCGGCGAGGACCGACGCGGAGGTGCTGGCCGCCCACGCCCTCGGCGTCCCGCGCCGCGAGCTCGCCGGCCGGGTCGCGCTCGGCGCGCCGGTGCCCGCGGGCTATCCCGACCTCGTGGCCGAACGGGCGCGCCGGGTCCCATTGCAGCACCTGACCGGCCGGGCCGGCTTCCGCGGCCTGGACCTGCGGGTCGGGCCCGGGGTGTTCG
>JBKPQU010000161.1:0-4624 GCA_046734255.1 Actinomycetota bacterium | reverse complement strand
CCAAGACCCTGGCTCACCTGCTGAAGTACGACTCGATCCTGGGCCGCCTGGACGAGCACGTGTCGTGGTCCGGGAACGAGATCTCGGTGGGAGGCAGGAGCTTCCCGGTGATGGGCGAGCGCGACCCCGCCGCGCTGCCCTGGGGGCAGCTGGGCGCCGATGTCGTGCTGGAGTCCACCGGCCACTTCACCGACGCCGCGAAGGCCCGGGCGCACATCGACGGCGGGACGAAGAAGGTGATCATCTCCGCGCCGGCGAAGAACGAGGACGTCACGCTCGTGATGGGGGTCAACCACGAGACCTACGACCCGGCTCGGCACACGGTGATCTCCAACGCCTCGTGCACGACGAACTGCCTCGCGCCGATGGCCAAGGCGATCAACGACGCGTTCGGCATCAAGCAGGGGCTGATGACCACGATCCACGCCTACACCGCGGACCAGAACCTGCAGGACGGCCCGCACAAGGACCTCCGCCGGGCCCGCGCCGCGGCGATCAACATCGTGCCCACCTCCACCGGCGCGGCGAAGGCGATCGGCTTGGTGCTGCCGGAGCTCAAGGGCAAGCTCGACGGGTTCGCGCTGCGCGTGCCCACGCCCACCGGGTCGGCCACCGACCTCACCGTGACGGTCTCCCGCGAGACTTCGGTGGACGAGGTCAACTCGGCGGTGCGAGCCGCGGCCGACGGCCCGCTCAAGGGCATCCTCACCTACACCGAGGACGAGATCGTCTCCAGCGACATCGTCACCGACCCGGCGTCCTGCATCTTCGACGCGGGGCTGACCAGGGTGATCAGTGACCAGGTCAAGGTGGTCGGCTGGTACGACAACGAGTGGGGCTACTCCTGCCGCCTGATCGACGTGGTTGCGCTCGTCGGCGCCGGCCTCTGACCCGCTCGATGGCGGGCCTGAGGACCCTCGCCGACCTGGTCGCAGAGCTCGGCGGGCTGCGCGGCCGGCGCGTGCTGGTCCGCAGCGACCTGAACGTCCCGCTGACCTCCGCCGAGCCGGACGGCGCGCGGATCACCGACGACGGGCGCATCCGCGCGTCGGTGCCGACGATCAGCCGGCTGGCCGAGCAGGGGGCCAGGGTGGTGGTCTGCGCCCACCTCGGCCGCCCCAAGGGCGAGCCGGATTCGCAGTACTCGCTGCGCCCCGTCGCCGACCGGCTGGGCGAGCTGCTCGAGCGACCGGTGGCCTTCGCCCACGACACCGTCGGCCCCTCGGCCACGACGACCGTCGCCGAGCTGGAGGACGGCCAGGTCGCGCTGCTGGAGAACCTGCGCTTCAACCCCGGCGAGACCAGCAAGGACGACGCCGAGCGCGGTGCCTTCGCGGACGAGCTGGCCGGGCTGGCGGAGGCGTTCGTCAGCGACGGCTTCGGCGTCGTCCACCGCAAGCAGGCCTCGGTCTATGACGTGGCGCTGCGGCTGCCGCACGCCGCGGGCGGGCTCGTGATCGCCGAGGTCGACGTGCTGCGCCGGCTGACCAGCGACCCCGACCGCCCGTACGCCGTGGTGCTCGGGGGCGCCAAGGTCTCCGACAAGCTCGCGGTGATCGAGAACCTGCTGGGCATCGCCGACCGCCTGCTGATCGGCGGCGGGATGGTGTTCACGTTCCTCGCCGCGCAGGGCCACGAGGTGGGCCGCAGCCTGCTGGAGTCCGATCAGGTCGACGCGGTGCGGGGGTACCTGGAGACCGCGGAGAAGCACGGCGTCGAGGTGGTGCTGCCCGTCGACATCGTGGTCACCGAGGAGCTGTCGGCGGACGCGTCGCCGCAGGTGGTCCCCGCGAGCGGGATCCCGGCGAACGCGATCGGGGCCGACATCGGACCGGAGTCCGCCGCGCTGTTCGCCCAGCGGCTGGCCGACGCGCGAACGGTGTTCTGGAACGGCCCGATGGGCGTGTTCGAGCTCGAACCGTTCAGCCTGGGCACCGCCTCGGTGGCGCAGGCGCTGACCGAGAACAGCGGGCTGACCGTGGTCGGCGGGGGCGACTCGGCGGCCGCCGTCCGCGCCCTGGGCTTCGAGGAGTCCGCGTTCGGGCACATCTCCACCGGCGGCGGGGCCAGCCTGGAGTTCCTGGAGGGCAAGACCCTCCCCGGTCTCGCGGTGCTGGAGGGCTGAGCGTGGCAGACGAGCGCGTCCCGCTGATCGCGGGCAACTGGAAGATGACGCTCGACCACCAGCAGGCCACGCACCTGGTACAGAAGCTGGCCTGGACGCTGGAGGACGCCAAGTACGACCCGGTGCGGATCGAGGTCGCGGTCCTGCCGTCGTTCACCAGCATCCGCTCGGTGCAGACCCTGGTGGACGGCGACAAGCTGCCGCTGCACTACGGCGCGCAGGACCTCTCCGCGCACGACGAGGGTGCCTACACCGGCGAGGTGTCCGGCGGGATGCTTGCCAAGCTGGGCTGCCACTACGTGGTCGTGGGGCACAGCGAGCGGCGGCAGCTCCACGGCGAGGACGACGCGCTGGTCAACGCCAAGGTCAAGGCCGCGTTCCGGCACGGCATCACCCCGATCCTCTGCATCGGGGAGGCCCTGGACGTGCGTCGCGAGGGCAGGCACGTCGAGCACACCGTCGCCCAGCTGGATGCCGCGCTGGCCGGTATCGGCGCCGATCAGGCCATCACCGTGGTGATCGCCTACGAGCCGGTGTGGGCGATCGGCACCGGCGAGGTGGCGACCCCGGCCGACGCGCAGGAGGTGTGCGCGGCGATCCGCGCCCGGCTGGGCGAGCTGTACTCCCCGGATCTCGCCGCGAAGGTGCGGGTGCTCTACGGCGGCTCGGTCAAGGCCGCGAACATCGCCGGGATCATGGCGGAGGCCGACGTGGACGGCGCGCTGGTCGGCGGCGCCAGCGTGGACGTGGGGGAGTTCGCCTCGATTGTCCGATACCCGGAGCACGCACGCCGTTGACTGATTCGATGATCCACGCTCTGGCATCGGCCGGGGAGGCGCCCATCGGTGCGGAATCGCCTAGGCTGTCCTCACGAGGCGCAGCCCACGAGACCGCGCCGCCCACCTCGGCGGCCCCGTACGGAGGAGGGACGTGACCGCAGTCCGCATCACCCTCGAGGTGTTGCTGGTACTCACCAGCCTGTTCCTGACCCTGCTGATCCTGCTCCACAAGGGCCGCGGCGGAGGGCTGTCGGACATGTTCGGAGGCGGGGTCTCGTCCAGCCTCGGGAGTTCCGGCGTCGCCGAACGGAACCTCAACCGGTTCACGATCGCCGTCGGGATCATCTGGGTCGCCGTGATCGTGCTGCTCAACCTCCTCAACAAGTTCACCACCTTCACGTGACCGGGGCGCGAGCCCGGAGGAGTCCGGGCCGCGCCCATCTGCCGACGTGACCCTGCCGACGCGACCTGGCGAGCGACGATCTCGCGACGACACCAGTGGCATTGCCAGAGAGAAGTGACCCCAGCAGGACCCTCACACACAGGAGGACCAGCGGTGGCCAGTGGCAACGCGATTCGCGGGAGCCGCGTAGGCGCGGGACCGATGGGCGAGGCGGAGCGCGGCGATGCCGCTCCCCGCTTCCGGGTCTCGTACTGGTGCGCCAACGGGCACGAGACCCGTCCGAGCTTCTCCGAGGACGTCGGTCTCCAGCCGCCCGAGATGTGGGACTGTCCCAGGTGCGGTTTCCCCGCGGGGCAGGACCGTTTCGAACCACCCTCCCCCCCGCGGAACGAGCCCTACAAGACCCATCTGGCCTACGTCAAGGAGCGCCGCAGCGACGCCGACGGCGAGGCGATCCTGCAGGAGGCTCTCGAGGCGCTGCGCGCCCGTAAGCTCATTCGCTGATATCCGCTGATCGAGCGACTCAGCGCTGATTCGCGCTGATTCAGGGACTGGCCGGGCGGGCCAGGCCGCGGGGGATCCTCGCGGCGGCGGCCCGGTCGAGCAGCCACACGGTGCTGCGCCGGCCGCGGGCCCCGGCCGCCGGCACCGCCACCTCACCTGCCGCGGACAGGCCCAGCGCCACCGCAGCGGCCTTGTCCGCGCCTGCGGCGAGCAGCCAGACCGACTGCGCCGCGCAGATCGCCGGCATCGACAGCGAGATCCGCACCGGCGGCGGCTTCGGCGAGCCCCGGACGCCGACCACGGTGCGGTCGGTCTCGTACAGCGCCGGGTGCTCGGGGAACAGCGACGCGACGTGCGCGTCCGGCCCGACCCCGAGCAGCAGGATGTCGAAGTCCGGCACCTCGCCCCGGTCCGACGGCCCGGTGGCGGCCAGCAGCTCCTCGGCGTAGCCGCGGGCGGCCGCGTCGACGTCGTCGCCGAACGCGCCGTCGCTGGCCGGCATCGGGTGGACCCGGGCCGGGTCGAGCGGCAGCGCGTCGAGCAGCGCCTCGCGGGCCTGGGTCTCGTTGCGGTCGGGGTGACCGGCGGGCAGGAACCGCTCGTCCCCCCACCACAGGTGCACGCTGCGCCACTCGACGGCGTCCCGGGCGGGGCTGCCGGCGAGCGCGGCCAGCGCGGCCGTCCCCGACCTGCCGCCGGTCAGCACGAGGTGCGCGCCGCCCCGAGTGGCGATCGCGTCGACCAGCCCGGTGACCAGCCGCGCGGCGGCCGCCGCCGCGAGCAGTTCGGCGTCGGCGTGGACCACCACCGACG
>JBKPQU010000160.1:0-4193 GCA_046734255.1 Actinomycetota bacterium | reverse complement strand
CTACGAGCACAACGTGTCACTGCCGGTTGATCAACACGGATGGATGTCGCACTTTCAACCCTTCGGGCGAGACCTGGATAGGCTCTCCCGGTGCCCCCGGCCGATGATCGTACCGAGGCGGCCATCCTCCAGCCGGTCATGATCGACCAGTTGCTCGCCGCCGCCGTGGCGGCCGTGGACGGGGTGCCCCGCGCGGGGCAGCAGGAGATGGCGCGGGCCGTGGCGGAAGCTCTCGCCCGTGGGGAACACCTGCTCGTCCAGGCCGGCACCGGCACCGGCAAGTCCCTCGGATACCTGGTGCCGGCCGTGGCGTACGCGCTGACCACCGACCGGCCGGTCGTGGTCTCCACGGCGACGCTCGCCCTGCAGGCACAGGTCGTCGACCGCGACCTGCCGCGGGTTGCCGACGCCCTGAGTCCGGCGCTGGGCCGCCGGCCCACCTGGCAGCTGGTCAAGGGGCGGCGCAACTACCTGTGCGTGAACCGGCTGCGCGGTGGGTTCCCGGCCGAGGAGGACGCCCTGTTCGCCCTCGGGGACGGCGGCGGCCGGGAGTCCGCGCTGGGCCGGGAGGTGGTGCGGCTGCGGGCCTGGGCGGAGGAGACCGCCACGGGTGACCGCGACGAGCTCGTGCCCGGGGTGAGCGACCGCGCCTGGCGCCAGGTCTCGGTCAGCGCGAACGAGTGCCTGGGCGCGCAGCGCTGCCCGGTCGCCGCCGAGTGCTTCTGCGAGCTGGCCCGGGAGCGGGCACGTGGCGTCGACGTCGTGGTCAGCAACCACTCCTTCGTGGCGATCGACGCCTTCGAGGGCCGCCAGATGCTGCCCGAGCACGACGTGCTGATCATCGACGAGGCGCACGAGCTGGCCGACCGGGTCACGTCGGTGATCTCCGACGAGCTGACCGTCGCCGGTGTGGAGGCCGCCGCCCGCCGGGCCAGCCGCGTCCACCTGGACGGCGTCGGCGCGCTCGAGCAGGCGGCAGCGGGCCTCGCCGTCGCGCTGGCCGCCACGCCCGAGGGTCGGCTGGACGGCGGCCTGCCGGAGCCGTTGCAGCTGGCCGTCTCCGGGGTCCGGGACGCGGCCCGGCCCATGCTCGGCACGCTGGCCCAGGACCGTTCCGCCGGCTCGGACGACGGGACCCGCCAGCTTGCCCGGGCGGCGCTGTCGGAGGTGCACGAGGTGGCCGACCGGCTCACGGCGGCGCGTCCGACGGACGAAGGCGACCAGAGCACCGACGTGATCTGGGTGTCCCGCACGGCCTCCTTCGGCCTGGACGAGCGGACCGCGCTGCACGTCGCGCCGCTGTCGGTGGCCGGGCTGCTGCGCGAGCGCATCTTCACCGAGCGCACGGTCGTTCTGACGTCGGCGACCATGTCCCTCGGCGGCACGTTCGACGCCGCGGCCGGCGCGGTCGGCCTGCTCGGCGACGGTGCCCCAGCGTGGCGCGGCCTGGACGTCGGCAGCCCTTTCGACTACCCGCGCCAGGCGATCCTCTACATCGCCGAGCACCTGCCGCCGCCCGGCCGCGACGGGATCTCCGACGCCGCCCTGGACGAGATAGCCGAGCTGATCGAGGCCGCGGGCGGGCGGGCACTCGGGCTGTTCTCCTCCCGCCGGGCCGCCGAGGCGGCGGCGGAGGCGATGCGCCGGCGGCTGTCGGTGCCGGTGCTGTGCCAGGGGGACGACGCGACGCCGACGCTGGTCCGCGCGTTCGGCCGGGACGCCGCGACCTGCCTGTTCGGGACGCTGTCGCTGTGGCAGGGCGTCGACGTCCCGGGTTCCGCCTGCCAGCTCGTGATCGTCGACCGGATCCCTTTCCCGCGTCCGGACGACCCGCTGGCCGGGGCGCGGGCGCGTGCGGTCACGAAGGCCGGGGGGAACGGGTTCATGAGCGTCGCGGCCGCGCACGCTGCGCTGCGTCTGGCCCAGGGGAGCGGCCGCCTGGTGCGGTCGGTCGCGGACCGCGGTGTGGTCGCCGTGCTCGACTCCCGGCTCGGCACGGCCCGCTACGCGCGGTACCTGCGGGCGTCGATGCCGCCGTTCTGGACGACGACCCGGCGCGATGTCGTGCTCGCCGCGCTGCGCCGGATCGACGCCGAGGCGCCGCCGCCGCTGCCGGTCGCGGATCCGGTCGACCGCGCGGCATCCGCGGGTGCCGCCGGCCGGTGACGGCCGATCAGGCCCGGCATCACCCGCGGGAGGCCTTGCCGCCCTTCGCCGGCTTCGGCGGGAGGCTGAGCGCGTAGCTCAGCGAGCGTTGCACCCACTCGGCGCTGCGAGCCGGGTCACCACGCCAGGCCGGCGGCAGAACGACGTACTCCTTCATCGGGCGGCCCGGTCCGGCCATGAACGGTTCGGCGCCGTCCTCGGTCAGCAGCTCCTGCCGGGCGGCCTCGTCCAGCCGGACGGCGATCCGGTCGCCGAACAGGCAGAGGAACATCTGACCGGCGGCGAACCCGGCGACATTGCCGAACATGGGCTTGCGGGTCACGTCCGGATGCTCCGGCAGCAGCGCGTCGAACGCCTCGAGGTCCTCCGGCGTGGGCCGCGGCACGGCGCCCGGCTTCATCGTCACCGGCTCAGCCTCCGATCGCGATCCTGACCGCCTCGGTCAGGTCGTCGTAGGTGTACACGCCGTCCAGCAGGTCGTCGGGGAAGCTGGCGTCCAGGCTGTCGCCGACGGCGGTGAGCAGCGAGCGCGCGCTGTCGTCATC
This sequence comes from Actinomycetota bacterium, assembly GCA_046734255.1. Lineage (GTDB taxonomy): Bacteria > Actinomycetota > Actinomycetes > Actinomycetales > Kineosporiaceae > JBKPQU01. The sequence continues at coordinate 1,482 of JBKPQU010000160.1, read as the reverse complement.
CATCCCGAGGTCGTCGACCAGGTCGAGATCGCCGGACAGTTCGTCCGGAGGGACGCGGAACTGGCGGGCCACCACGTGGCGGACGGCAGCATCCAGTTCGGATGCGGGCATCGGGCTTCCTCCCCTTGGACAACCCCTCGCGCCGAGGACCGGCCAGAGCCTAGCCCGCCTCAGTCAGGTCCGCCGCCGCACAGTGACATCCCACGGAGCGGCGCTTTCACGCCTGTCCCACGCATGCACGCCGGCCCCAGCGAACCCACGCGAACGTTTCCTGCGTCGAGGAACCGCCCAGAAGGGGAGGCGCCACTCACGCTCCCTGCAGCCACTCATGCTCCGCGCAGCCACCGCCACCAGGGGCAACAGGCTGTGGCGACGGTGGCCCCAGGGAGCAACGGTGGGCGCACGGATCACACGCGGCGGAGGACCGTCACCACCCGCCCGAGGATCGTCGCGGCCTCGGCCGGGATCGGTTGGTAGGCGGGGTTGTGCGGCTGCAGCCAGACCCGGCCGTCACGGCGCTTGAACGTCTTCACGGTCGCCTCGCCGTCGATCATGGCGGCGACGACGTCGCCGTTGTCCGCGACGGGCTGCCGGCGCACCACGACCCAGTCGCCGTCACAGATCGCGGCCTCGACCATGGAGTCCCCGGCGACGCGGAGCAGGAACAGCTCCCCCTCGCCGACGAGCTGGCGGGGGAGCGGGAAGACGTCCTCGACGGCCTGCTCGGCGAGGATCGGGCCGCCGGCGGCGATCCGGCCGAGCACGGGCACGTACGACGGCTTCGGGTGCGCCTGCTCGAAGGCCTCCTCGTCGAACGACGGCCCGGCCACCGCGGCCGGCGCCACGACCGGCTCACCCGGCATGATCACTTCGATCGCCCGCGGCCGGTTGGGGTCGCGGCGGAGGTATCCCTTGCGCTCCAGGCTGCTCAGCTGATGGGCGACGCTGCTCGGGCTGGTGAGGCCGACGGCCTCGCCGATCTCGCGCATGCTGGGCGGATATCCCCGGCGCTCGACGGCGTCGCGGATCGTCTGCAGGACCAGGCGCTGGCGCGGGGTGAGCCCGTCGCCACCCTCCGGACCGTCGGGCAGGGTGTGGACCGGGTCGCCCTCGCCCGTCGGCTGCCGCACCTGCTTCACGCGTGCCATCTGGGCCCTCCGTTCCCGCCCGGTTTCTCCGGCGCTGATCACCGTAGGCGCCCGGTCCGACACTTTCAAACATCTGTTCGAACGTGTCGCGCCCATTCTGTCGGCGCCCGGTGGTAGACATCGCACAGGCGTTCGATCGAACAACCGTTCGACCGCTGTTCACCACCGTACGACCTGGCTGGTTCCCGAGCTCCGGAGGTTCTCGTGAGCACCATCACCGCACAGTTCCCGCGTCCGGTCGCGCGGGGCCACCTGCGACTCGTCTCCGGTCCCTCGCCCGCGGCCCCCGTTGCCGGCCCGGCTCCCGCGGCCGCTGTGCCCGTTGCCGCTCCTG
>JBKPQU010000159.1:0-28800 GCA_046734255.1 Actinomycetota bacterium | reverse complement strand
TCGAGATCGGCGACCGGGAAGTTCGCGAAGAAGTTCACGACTCGATACTTGCAAAAAGCAAGTGCGTGGTCAAGCGCCCACCCACAGCGGATCGGCGGGCCTCGTGTAGCCGGTCAGCGAGGCTGGATCTCGGCCATCGGGCCGAAGCCGTCATGCGGGGTGTCGATGTAGATGATCTGCGGCTGCGTGGCCACCAGGTCGGGGGCGGCGTCGAAGAACTGCTTCACATACGGCTGCTTGACGTGCGTGGCTCCCGCCTCGGCATCCTTGAAGCCCTCGATGCAGACGAACTCGTTGTCGTCGGTAAGACTGCGGGCGAACTGGAAGAACAAGCAGCCGTCCTCGGAGTTGACGTCTTTGGCGTAGGAGTCGGCCAGCGCCAGCCACTCGTCCATCTTCTCGGGCCGGATCTGCATCTTGAGGTTGATCAGGATCATGCGTCCCCTCCTATGAGGTGCCGGTCGCCATCATCGTGTGCTCGGTCCACCGAAGTCGAGGGCCGCCCGCCGCAACGCGGCCCAGGGCGCAGCCTGGGTTAGGCATCAGTCCTGATGCTCATCTTGCCCTGGGCGAACATCCAAGGAGGGGTTGAGTAGCTGACGCGCGTCTCCTGGCCTTCGGTGACCGGGACCTTGAGGGTGGCGGGCCACCGTGGGCTCCCGAGGTATCCGCACGTGACCTGCAGCTCGTGGATGCCGGCGGAAGTGGGGAAGACGTGGGTTCCCCACCCGAGAGTCTGAGCGTTCCCGTCGATGGAGACCGTGAGCTTCGTGAAATACAGGAGCCAAGCCATTGGCGAGTGCTGTGCGGTGAGCCTGATTCCAGTCATTAATCAGGTTCCTGACCTGGGTGATGGTGTTGAGCGGGTGACGGGAATCGAACCCGCACTGTCAGCTTGGGAAGCTGATGTTCTGCCATTGAACTACACCCGCGCGTCCCGGACGGACGAGCCCGGCCACCATATCAGCGGCCCTCGACCCGCGAGGGGGCCTCTGCTCACCCGGGCTTCTGCGCTCCCTTCGCGATCTCGAGACGTGAGCTTTCGACGCCTTGGGCGTGTCCCTCGTGGCAACGCCTCAAGATCACTGGGGGAGGGGCGGACGGCCAGGCCGGCCGGCTCAGGGCTCTCCGGCGCGGTAGGCGGCGCGGGCGGGGAGGGCGAGGACGGCGGCGAGGGCCACGAGGTGCATCAGGGCGAGGGTGAGCGCGGTGGACCCCTGGTTGGCGCGGCTGAGCGGGAAGGCGAGCGACCCGAGCCCGACGAGGGCGGCCCCCAGCAGCCAGACCAGCAGGCCGGCGGGGAGCCGGGTCAGCGGCCAGAGCAGCAGCGTCCCGGTGATGACGCCGGTCAGGGACTGCGAGATCACCGCTCCCGCACCGACGACCACCAGGCTGCCGTTCGGCTGGGTCACCTCGAAGTCCACCCCAGCGGCGCGGCCGAGACCCCAGATCACCAGGTTGACCACGACGGCGGCCGCCGCGGCGATCGCCCCCGCCTGCAGCAGCGTCACGCTCGGCGGCGGGTGCGCCTGGCCGGACAACCGGACCCACCCGGCCCGGGCCCGACCGTCCGGGGACGGAGGTGTGCTCGCGCCGCTCATCAGGTCTCCTCCACCTCCGGCCCACCCCGGATCCGGACGTTACCGACCGATCGAACCGCTGGTAAGCCCGCCGAAGCGGCCTCGGCTACCGTGACGGGGTGCTGCTCTCCGACCGCGACATCCGGACCGAGATCGAGTCCGGTCGGGTCGTCCTCGACCCCTACGACGCCGCCATGGTGCAGCCCTCCAGCGTGGACGTGCGGATCGACCGGTTCTTCCGGCTCTTCGACAACCACAAGTACCCGGTGATCGACCCCTCCGCCGACCAGCCGGAGCTCACCCGCCTGATCGAGGTCGACTCCTCCGAGGCGTTCGTCCTGCACCCCGGGGAGTTCGTGCTCGCCTCCACCTACGAGACGGTCACGCTGCCGGACAACATCGCCGCCCGGCTGGAGGGCAAGTCCAGCCTCGGCCGCCTCGGCCTGCTCACGCACTCCACCGCAGGCTTCATCGACCCGGGATTCTCCGGGCACGTCACCCTCGAGCTGTCGAACGTCGCGACGTTGCCGATCATGCTCTGGCCGGGAATGAAGATCGGTCAGCTGTGCTTCTTCCGGCTGTCCAGCTCCGCCCAGAACCCGTACGGCAGCGCCGCCTCCGGCTCCCGCTACCAGGGCCAGCGGGGCCCCACCGCTAGCCGCTCGCACCTGTCTTTCCACCGCACCCCCGTGTAGGACCGCACATGCGCAGACGCCGTCAGGAGCGCCCGGACCCCGGCCCGGACGAGCTGGGGCCGCAGGCGCGAACCCTGGTCGACATGCACCTGTTGCTCGTGCCCAGCACGATCGACGTCGTCGAGGTCGACGAGCTGCTCCGCGCCCGGATACCCACGGCCGACCTGGCCGGCACCGGCGAGGTGCGGATCGGCCGGCACGGCCGGATCGTCGGCCCGTACGAGCTGAGCATGGAGGACGCCGTGGACGCCGCGGTGCCGATGCCGTGGACGATCTGCTACGCCCTGCAGGTCCCCGCCGAGCGCGAGGACCCTCCGTTACCCGGCGCCGACGACCGCGACGGGTTCGCCTCCGCCTTCCCCGACGGGCTGCCCTGGCGCGACGAGGGCCGGGCCCTGCACCTGCTCGCGGCCCTGGCCCGCCGCCTCGGCGGGGCGGTCAGGACGGCGGGCACGCTGCAGCTGATCCAGCCGGATCCGGACCGTGCCGTCGACTACGTGGTGCACGCGCCGTACTGGCTGGACCCCGACGTCCTGCTCTCCGTGCTCCTCCGGGACATGCCCGGCGCCCAGCTGGCGGTCCAGGGGCAGGCCTGGCACGGGCCCGGCGACGAGGTGTACTCCGGCGAGGCCTACGCGGCGTCCGCCCACGACCACCCCAACCCGCTCACGGCCGAGCAGGTCGAGGCGCTGCACGTGGCCGCCGACGAGGCGGACCTGTCCCGGCTGGGCGGCACGGCCTCGCTCGACGGGTACGCCGTCACGGGCCCGCTCGGCGCCGACGGGATGATCGAGGTATCCGTGCACATCGGCGACGCGGACGAACCGGCCGTCGCCGGGCAACCATGGGCGGACCGCCCGTTCGTCACCTACGAGGTGAGGTGGCTCTGCCCGCAGGAGCGGGAGCGGGAACGCCGCGCGCCGACCCAGGTGTACCTGGCCTCCCGGGACCGGGTGGCCCCGGTGGTCCGGGCCGTGACCCGGTCGGTGGTCGAGGCGACCTCCGGACTGGCGACCGATGAGGACGGATTCTGGCTGGACCGCTACGCCATGTGAACCCGTCCGGGCCGCACCCATCCGGCTCAAGTCGGCGCACCTAGCGCCGATGCATACCTCATCGTGCCGCGCAGCGGCCGCGAGGAGGGTTGGCGACGATGGAAGCGATCGACGAGATCGTCGCGGAATTCCTGGTGGAGTCGCACGAGAATCTTGATCAACTCGACCGGGACCTCCTGGCGCTCGAGCAGGACCCCGGCTCCCGGGAACTTCTCGCCGGCATCTTCCGCACGATCCACACGATCAAGGGGACCAGCGGCTTCCTCGCCTTCCACCGCCTGGAGCGACTCACCCACGTCGGGGAGAACCTGCTCAGCCGCCTCCGGGACGGGCACATCGCGCTCAGCGACGCCCGCGCCTCCGTCCTGCTGCGGATGGTCGACGCGGTCCGGGAACTCCTCGCCGCGATCGAGCAGACCGGTGCCGAGTCCGACGTCGACCACTCGCGCCTGCTCGCCGAGCTCGCCGCGCTGATCCGGGACGACGAGGACGGCGGAACGGCCGAGGCCGCCCGGCAGGCCGCGGAGATCGACGAGGCCGTCCCCGCCCGGCAGATCGGCGAGGTGCTCGTCGAGCAGGGCGCCACCACGCCTGAGGCGGTGGAGATCGCCCGGATGGAGCAGGGGCTGGGCGACGAGCGGAAGATCGGGGCGATCCTGGTCGGCCACGGCTCCGCCTCCCCGTCCGCCGTCGAGGGCGCGCTGGAGTCGCAGGACCCCCGCCGCTCGGTGGTGGACAGCTCGGTCCGGGTCGACGTGGACCTCCTGGACTCGCTCATGCGGATGGTGGGCGAGCTCGTCCTGGCCCGCAACCAGCTGCTGTCCCGGCTGGACGGCGAGAAGGACGCCGGTCTGGCCCGCTCGGCGCAACGGCTCAGCCTGGTCACCAGCGAGCTGCAGGAACAGGTGATGAAGACCCGGATGCAGCCGGTGGACTCCGTCTGGAGCAAGCTGCCCCGCGTGGTCCGGGACCTGGCCAAGCAGTGCGGCCGGCAGGTGCGGGTGGAGATGCAGGGCAGGGAGACCGAGCTCGACCGCAGCGTGCTCGAGGCGATCAAGGACCCGCTGACCCACCTGGTGCGCAACGCCGTCGACCACGGGATCGAACCGCCCCAGGCACGCGAGGCGACCGGAAAGCCCGCCGAGGGCACGCTGATGCTGCGCGCCTACCACGAGGCCGGGCAGGTCCACCTCGAGATCATCGACGACGGCGGCGGGATCGACCCGACCAAGGTCGGTGCCAAGGCGGTCGAGCGGGGTCTGGTCAGCCAGGCGCAGCTGGCGCAGATGGCGCCGCGCGACGTCCTCAACCTGATCTTCCTGCCCGGGTTCTCCACCGCGGGCCAGATCACCAACGTCTCCGGCCGCGGCGTGGGCATGGACGTGGTGAAGACACGGATCGAGGGGATCGGCGGGTCCGTCGACCTGACCAGCCGGCCCGGGCACGGAACGATCTTCCGGCTGACGATCCCGCTGACCCTGGCGATCATCCCCGCCCTCACCGTCGGCTGCGCCGGCCGCCGGTACGCCGTCCCCCAGGTCAGCGTGCTCGAACTGGTCCGGCTGTCCGGCGAGCACGCCCGCGGCGGCATCGAGTTCGTCTCCGGCGCACCGGTCTACCGGCTGCGGGACCTCCTGCTGCCGCTGGTGCACCTCGACGAGCAGCTCGGCCTGGTCGAGCCCGACCCGGAAACCGTTGCCGGCCGGGACAACCGCGGCGGGTACATCGTCGTCCTGCACGCCGAGCAGCAGCGCTTCGGGCTGGTGGTGGACGACGTCCTGGACACCCAGGAGATCGTGGTCAAGCCGCTGGGCCGGCACCTGAAGAGCATCCCGATCTACGCCGGAGCGACGATCTTCGGCGACGGCGACGTCGTGCTGATCCTGGACGCCACGACGCTGGCCCGCCGGGCCAACGTGCTCGCGGGGGGAGCCAGCGTCGCCGGCGTGTCCGGCACCGAGAAGGCCGAGGCGGCCGACCCGGTGCTGGTGGTCGACGTCGGCGGGGATCGGCACGCCGCGATCCCGCTGGACACCGTGACCCGCCTGGAGGAGGTCCCGGCCTCCTCGATCGAGCGGGTCGGCGGCCGCGAGGTGGTGCAGTACCGCGGGCACATCATGCCGCTCGTTCGGCTGTCCGCCCTGCTCGGCAGCCACGGCGCGAGCCTCGGGGCGGCGGAACGGGAGCAGCTGGTGGTCTACACCCGCGGGCGGCGCAGCGTCGGCCTCGTCGTCGACCGGATCCTCGACATCGCCAGCGAGACGCCCGGCACCCGCAGCGACATCGACGACCACGCGCTGCTCGGCAGCGCCGTCGTCGGCGATCGGGTGGTCGAGCTGCTCGACGTCCGGGCCGCCGTGCTGGCCGCGGATCCCGGCTTCTTCGACGCCGAGGCCGCCGGACAGCACGAGGCGGCTGGGGGAGCCTCGTGAGCACCCAGCTGTCCACCTTCCACGTCGGCCGGTACCTGTTCGGCATCGACGTCGAGCTGGTGCAGGAGATCGTCCGGATGCAGACGATCACACCGGTCCCGCTGTCCGCCCCGGAGATCGCGGGCCTGGTCAACCTGCGCGGCGAGGTGCTGACCGCCGTCGACCTGCGCGCCCGGCTGGGCCTGCCGCCGGCCGGGGAGAGCCACGACCCGGTCAACGTCGTGGTCCGGCTGGACGACGAGCCCGTGAGCCTGCTCGTCGACGAGATCGGCGCGGTGATCGAGGTCTCGACCGTCCCGTTCGAGACCACCCCGAGCACCGTCGACTCCACCGTCCGTGACCTGCTGGTCGGCGCCTACACGCTTCCGGACCGGCTCCTGCTCGCCCTCAACGCCCGCAAGATCCTCGCCGTCCCCGCCGACACCCGAGCCTGAGAACACACCCGAGGAACTCCGTCATGACGACCACCGCCGCCGCGCAGGCGCCCGGCATCGGCCCGCGCCGCCCGGCGCGCAGCCGCTTCGCCGACCTGCGCATGCGCACGGAGGTGCTGGCGCTGGTCTCGCTCGCCGTCGTCACCACCGGCGTGATCGGCGTGGTCGCGCAGCAGAGCCTGAGCAGGATCCAGTCCGGCAGCGAGGCCGTGCTCGACCGGCAGGCCCGTTCGGCCCTGGAGATCGCCGACGCTCGCACCGAGTTCGCCCGTGCCCGCCGGTTGATGCTGCAGCTGCTCCTCCAGGACGACGCCGCGAGCGTGCAGCGGGCGGAGGCAGGGCTGGAGGACGCCCGGGCGCAGACCGCGAAGATCCTCGACAGCTACGCCCGCCGGGACCTGCCCGCGGAGGAGCGCGCGGTGCTGGAGACCCAGGTCCGGCCCAACTTCGACGCGGCGATGGCGACCTGGGACGGCAGGCTCAAGGACTGGGCCCTGCGGGGCAACCTCGGCCTGACCGAGCTGCACGACATGTCCGCGATCCTGGGCGGCGCCTTCGAGACGCGCGCGGACGCGGTCAGCAACGGCCTCGACACCCTGATCGCGCAGGCCAACCGGCGGATCGACGCGGAGGTGGCCCGGCAGCGGGCCGACGCCCACCGCGCCGAGGCGCTGACCTGGACGGTGGTGCTGCTGGCCGGCGTCGCGCTCGCGCTGTTCGGGTGGTGGATCGCCGCGCAGGTCTCCCGGCCGGTCGGGCAGGTCCGGGACGCCCTGAACGCCCTGGCGCTCGGCGACCTGACCGCGAGCGCGGGCGTGGACACCGAGGACGAGATCGGCGAGATGGCACGGTCCCTCGACCAGGCCCAGACCGCGGTGCGCGCGGCGATGGCGAACATCGGCGCCAGCTCCACCACGCTGGCCGCCGGCGCCGAGGAGCTCAGCGCGATCTCCGCCCAGGTCGCGGCCAACTCCGAGGCCACCTCCGCGCAGTCCAGCACGCTGGCCGAGGTCGCCGGGCACGTCTCGCGCAACGTGCAGACGGTGGCCTCCGGCACCGAACAGATGACCGCCGCGATCAGGGAGATCTCGCAGAACTCCACCCAGGCGGTCCGGGTCGCGGCGAACGCCGTCACCGAGGCCACCGCGGCGTCGCAGACTGTGGGCAGGCTCGGGGAGTCCAGCCAGCAGATCGGCAACGTCGTCAAGGTGATCACCCAGATCGCCGAACAGACGAACCTGCTCGCGCTGAACGCCACGATCGAGGCGGCCCGGGCCGGCGTGGCGGGCAAGGGCTTCGCGGTGGTCGCCGAGGAGGTCAAGCAGCTCGCCCAGGAGACCGCGCGGGCGACCGACGACATCTCCCGCCGGGTGGAGGCGATCCAGTCCGACACCGAGGACGCCGTCGCGGCGATCGCCCGGATCTCCCAGACGATCGAGGAAGTCAACTCCTTCCAGACCACGATCGCCGCGGCGGTCGAGCAGCAGACCGCCACGACCTCGGAGATGGCGCGCAGCGTGCAGGAGGCCGCCCGCGGGTCCTCCGAGATCGCCTCGAAGATCGAGTCCGTCGCCGAGTCCGCGCGGTCGTCCACCCAGGGCATCGAGCAGGCCCAGCTGACCACCGCCGAACTCGCCCACCTGTCCGCCAACCTGCACGAGCTCGTCGCTCGGTTCCAGGTCTGACCCACGCTGAAAGGTGCTGACATGCTGGCGCTGGTCGTCGACGACTCCCGCGCGATGCGGGCCATCCTCACCCGGTTGCTGAGCGGCCTCGGCTTCGACGTCGCCCAGGCCGGGCACGGTGAGGAGGCCCTCGGCGTGCTGGACGCCGGAACGAAGCCGGACGTCATCCTGGTCGACTGGAACATGCCGGTGATGGACGGGCTGACGTTCATCCGGGCGGTCCGCGACCGCCGCGACATGCGCGACGTCTCGCTGATGATGGTGACCACCGAGAGCGAGCAGGCGCAGATCGTGCGCGCCCTCGCCGCCGGAGCCCACGAGTACGTGATCAAGCCCTTCACGGACGAGGTCATCGCGGAGAAGCTCGCGCTGCTTGGGCTGGTGGCCGCGTGACCGGCACCGACCGGATCCGGGTGCTGGTCGTCGACGACTCGGTGGTGATCCGTCGCCTGGTGACCGACATCCTGGACGCCGACCCGCAGGTCGAGGTCGTGGGCATCGCGCAGAACGGCCGGATCGCGCTCGACAAGGTCGCGCAGCTCGACCCGGACGCGGTGACGATGGACATCGAGATGCCCGAGATGAACGGCATCCAGGCGGTCCGCGCGTTGCGCCGGACGCATCCCCGCCTGCCGATCGTGATGTTCTCGACGCTGACCGAGCGCGGCGCGGTAGCGACGCTGGACGCGCTGGTCGCGGGGGCCAGCGACTACGTGACCAAGCCGGTCAACGTCGGCAGCGTCGCCGAGAGCCGCCAGAGCGTGCGGGAGCAGCTGATCCCGAAGCTGATCGCACTGTGCGGCCGCCGCCGGGTGCCCATGCAGGGATTCGGCAGCTCGGCGAGCAGCGTGCCGCCGCCCGTCGCCGCCGCTCCGCCGACCCCTCGCCCGCCCCGGACCGCGCCCTTCGGGCTGCTCGCGATCGGCTGCTCCACCGGCGGTCCGGACGCGCTGTCGACGGTGCTGCCGGCGCTGCCGCGCGACCTGCCGGTGCCGGTGATCGTCGTCCAGCACATGCCGCCGCTGTTCACCAAGATGCTGGCGCAGCGGCTGAACGAGTCCTGCCAGCTGGAGGTGGTCGAGGCCGCCGAGGGGGAGCCGGTGCGGGCCGGCCGGGTCCTCGTCGCTCCCGGCGGGTACCACCTCGAGGTCCGGCCCCGGGCCGGCGCCGTCGTCGCGCACCTCAGCGAGGACCCGCCGGAGAACTTCTGCCGCCCGGCGGTCGACGTCCTGTTCCGCTCGGTGTCCGCCACCTACGGCGAGCGAGTGCTCGGGCTCGTGCTCACCGGGATGGGCCGGGACGGCGAGCGGGGCGCCCGGGTGATTCGCGGCGCAGGGGGAGACGTCTTCGTCCAGGACGAGCAGACCAGCGTGGTCTGGGGGATGCCGGGCGCCGTGGCGTCCGCCGGGCAGGCCGACCGGATCATCCCGCTGCCGCAGGTGGCCGGCGAGCTGACCGCCGCCGTGCTGCGCCTGTCGTCGCCGGTCGGGAGCCCGAGATGAGCCTGACCGCCGCGGACTTCGGCTTCGTCACCGAGATGGTGCGCGAGCGGAGCGCGATCGATCTCCAGCCCGGCAAGGAGTATCTGGTCGAGGCGCGGCTGGCGCCGATCGTCCGCTCGGTCGGCCAGCCCGACATCGCCGGTCTGGTCGGTCTGCTGCGCCGGGGCGACGAGCGGCTCGGCGAGGCCGTGGTGGAGGCGCTGACCACCAACGAGACCTCCTGGTTCCGCGACGCCACCCCCTTCGATGCCTTCGCCGAGCACCTGCTGCCCGAGTTGGCCGCCACCAGCCGGCAGATCACGATCTGGTCCGCGGCCTGTTCCAGCGGGCAGGAGCCCTACTCGCTGGCCATGCTGCTGCTGGACTGGCTCGCGGCACATCCCGGGTCCGCCGCGCAGATCATCGGCACCGACATCAACCAGAAGATGGTCGATCGCGCCCGCGCAGGCCGGTACTCCCAGCTCGAGATCAACCGCGGGCTCCGGGCGCCGTACCTCGTGAAGTACTTCGCCCAGCAGGGCCGGGAATGGGTGCTCTGCAAGGAGGTTCGCGACCTGTGCCGGTTCGAGCGCGCCAACCTCGCGCTGCCGCCGGTCGGGATCCCCATGTGCGACATCGTGTTCCTGCGCAACGTCCTGATCTACTTCGACCTGGAGACCAAGCGCGCTGTCCTGCAGCACGTGCGCCAGGTGCTGCGCCCCGGCGGCTACCTCGTGCTCGGCGGCGCGGAGAGCGGCCTCAGCCACGACAACGCCTTCACCCGGATCGAGCTGGGCAAGGCCGTCGTCTTCAAGCACACGGGAGGTGGCGCGTGAGCGCGATGGAGGAGTTGGCGGCGGCCCAGGAGGACCTGGAGGCGCTCCTGCTCGACGTGCTCGCCTCGGTCCTCGGCGAGGAAGCGGTCCCGGTGACCGACGACCTGCCGGCCGGTCCGCAGGCGATCGCCCGCCTGGCGATCCACGACGAGATCGAGGACTCCTACCTCGGCGTGATGGTCCGCCTCGGGATGCCCCTGGCGACCGTCGCAGCCTGCCGGATGATGTCGGTGGCCGACCCCGGCCCGGACGACGTGATCGACGCCGTGGGCGAGCTGGGCAACATCTCCGGCGGCAACGTGAAGTCGCTGCTGTGCAACCACGCCCGGCTCTCCCTGCCGGAGGCCGAGGTGACCGACGTCCCCCCGGCGGGCGCCGACGAGTTCGTGCACGTGCGGGCGCTGGTGCTGGGCCAGGTGGTCGAGCTCAGCGTCTACCCGACCGCCGACGTCAGCCGCCTGTACTGGCCGCCGCACGCCGCGGGTGAGCCGACGAGGCTGGAGGCCCAGCTATGAACGTCACGGCACGTGTCCGTGTGAATGTCCTGGTGAATGTCCTGGGATCGGTGGTGCCGGTATGAGCCTCGTCGAACACTCCCCGCTGCCGAACCGTGCCCAGGTCCGGAGCCTGATCGAGAACCTGGTCGGGCGGGACATCGAGCTCCGCGACGGCCTCCCGGTGCCGGGCAAGACCACGAACGTGGTCGCGGTCTACGTCACCGACCGGCTGGCCACCTCCGCCGTAGCGGTCACCGACCTGGAGGGCGCGGCCCGCTTGGGCGGCGCGCTCGGCCTGGTCCCGCGGGCCAGCGTGGAGGAGGCGATCAAGGATCGCGAACTCACCAACAGCCTGAGGGACAACTGCTTCGAGGTGCTCAACGCTCTGTCCGCCGCGTTCAACCTGCCGGGCGCCCCGCACGTCCGCCTGTACCAGATGTACGGGCCGAACGAGCACGTGCCCAACGACATCGCGTCGGTCGTCGGCATGGTCGGGTCGCGGATGGACATCGTCCTGAGCATCCACGGATACGGACCTGTCCCGCTGTCCATCGTCGTTCGCTGAGGAGTCGAGATGAGCGGTCACTTCACCGATGCCGATGCCGGTACCAGCGCCGCGCCGATCCCCCGGCAGGGCGGGCAGGCGGGGGTGGTCCGCTCGGTCCGGATCGGCCGTCAGGCGATCTACGACGCCGGGCGCCGGCTGTTCGGCTACGAGCTGCTGTTCCGGGCCAACGACGGCCGGGACGACGAGATCGCCGGCGAGCAGGCGACGTCCCAGGTGATCGCGTCGACGTTCGGCACCTTCGGCCTGGAGAACATCGCCGACGGGAAGCCGATCCTGATCAACTTCACCCGGGCGTTCCTCACCGGGATCATCCCGATCCCGGTGGAGCCGGACCTGGTCGTCGTCGAGGTGCTGGAGAACGTCGTCGTCGACCGGGAGCTGATGCTCGGCCTGACCGGGCTGCGCGAGCAGGGCTACCGGATCGCGATCGGCGACTACACCGGTGCGCTCGACCGTGCGGACCTCTTGGAGATGGCCCACTACTTCAAGATCGCCGTCGGCGCGGTCACGCCGATGCTGCTGCCGGGCCTGGTCGAGGCGTCCCGCGCGAACGACGCCACGCTGATCGCCTCCGGCGTCGACGACGCCCCGACCATGCAGCGCTGCCTGGACCTCGGCTTCGAGCTGTTCCAGGGTCCCTTCCTGCAGCGCCCCACCGTGCTGGAGCAGCGCACGCTGTCCCCGACCCAGATGATCTGCGTCCGGCTGCTCAACGACCTCGCCGACCCGGACACGCCGATCGCCCGGATCGAGCAGATGGTCGGCACCGACCCCGGCCTGACGATGCGGCTGCTGCGGACGGCGAACTCCGCCTCCGCCGGGGCGCAGCGCGAGGTCACCTCGCTGCGCCAGGCGCTGGTGATCATCGGTCCCCGGCGCCTGCGGTCCTGGGTGCTGCTCACGCTGCTCGAGGGCGGAACGACCGCGAACGCCGCCGAGGACCTGTGGGCGGTGCTGACCCGCGCCTACGCCTGCTCGCGGCTGGCCACCTCCGAGGCGGACCTCGCGTTCACTGTCGGGCTGCTCTCCGGCGCCGCCGAGCTGCTCGGCTCGGAGCCGGCCGAGGTCGCCGCCAGCGCCGGGGTCGGCCAGGAGGCCCGGGCCGCGCTGTTGGACGCCGTCGGCGAGGCCGGGCGCGTGCTGACCGCCGTCCTGGCCCACGAGCGGGACGACGCCGAGGCGATCGAGGCGGTGGGCCTGACACCGTTCGACGTCTCCCGCGCCTACCTCGAGTCGCTCAGCGAGTCGCTCCAGCTGGTGCACGACCTGACCGGCCGCTGACCGGCCGCTGACCGCCGCTCGCGGTCAGCTCGCGGGCGGCTTGCGGGCCTTGCCGCCCTTCAGCTCCGAGGGATGGGCCTGGGCCATCGCCTGGCGCTGCGCCCGGACCAGCCGCGCCAGCCGCACGTCGCGCCGATAGTCGGCGACGATGCCGCCCAGCCACGAGACGCCGAGCGCGCACACGATGGCGACGACGCCGCCGCGCTCCAGTGCGGTGAGCGAGTCCATCGAGCCGGACCGGACCAGATGCCACAGCGGCGGGCCGGCGACCACCGCCGCCACGACCAGCCCGATCCGCATCGGCCTGAAGCGCCCCCGCGACTTACCGCCCGCCTCGCCGGCGGCATCGGCCTTCTTGGGGCTCACGCCTGATCACCTGGCCCGGCCGGTGGGCCCCCGAAGGGGACGGGTGCGCATGTCACATGCCTCGCGTCTGGAGCCAGGCGCACAGCAGTGCCGTCCAGCCGAACCGGTCCAGCGGGATGCCGTCCAGCCGGATCACCGGCAGCTCGAGGTGCAGCGCCGCGGCCGGGTCGGGCACCTCCAGGCCACCGTCGACGGCGAGGGCGTCGACCCGCTCCAGCGCCTCGAGCCAGCGCGTCGTGTCCTCCAGCCTGCGGCGGGCGTCGACCACGGCGATCACGGCCTCGGCGTGCACCGAGCGGAGCAGGCCGCGGACCGAGTCGGTGTCGGTGTAGTCCGCGATCTCGACCGCGACCACGACCGGGCGGGTACGGCGCGCGGCCGCCACCGCCTGCTCGCGCTGCGGGCCGTCCTCGGCGCCGATCGTGATCACGGGACGGGGCTCGTGGCCGACCGGCAGGTCGAGCGCGGTCCTGTGTGCCTCGAGGACGACGACACCGGGCGGGCCGACGACCGCGACCACCGCGGCGTCGGGGTCGATGTCGACCTCCGGCATGCGGTCGAGGATCGCCAGCACCGCGGGGAACCGGTCGCCGCCACGGAGGCGGCGGGTCCACGGGCCGGGGACGCCGAGCGCGCGCAGGGCGCGCCGGTCCGCGGTGAGCCGGGAATCGACGTGCCGAGGGGTGCGCCCGCGATCGGGCGCGGTCAATGTCTCGGCCTGGGTCGGCGTGCGCGGTGCGGGCACCGGGATCGCCTCGCCGGTCGCGGCGCGGGTGGTCGACCTGCTCGTCCGGGCGGCCGTCTGGGCCCTTCCGGACGGCGCCGCGGAGACGACCGTCGGTTCCATCGGGCCCTGCACCCTCGGCAGCGCCGGGGACGGCGTGGCGCCGGGAGCAGGTGCCTCCTCTTCGGAGGCCCATCCTTCGGGGGTCTCCACCGGCACAGGTGCGAGGGCGTCGGCGGGAGCGTCCGTGCGGTGCCGGGGCCGGCGGACGCCGGCGCGCAGGTGCTCGAACAGCGCCCCGAGAGTGGCCCGCTCGGTCGGCAGCCGGTGGGGCGCCGCCCGCTCCTGCGGGATGATCGTCGTCCCGGCGACCTGCGCCGTGCGCGGCGCCGGGGTCGGGCCGGGTGGGACGTCGTCCGCATGGCCCAGGAGCACCGGGTCCCCCTGGGCCGTCTCGGGCGCGCTCGCGGCGGGCTGCGGCTCGGTCTCGGGCTGGGCGTCGTGCGACTGGGCATCTTGCGGCTGGGCGTCGTGCGGCTCGTGGGTCCAGTGCACGCCCTCGCCCTGCTGGGGCCCCTCGACCGGCCGGTCGAGCGCGATCGGCAGGTGGTCCTCGGAGACCGGCAGCACGTCCGGCGCGGACAGCGGCGTCACCGGGTCGGGGTTCACCCGGTAGTCCTCCGGCTGCAGGGTGATCACCCGGGCGGCCGCGCGCTCGGCCGGGGTGCGGCCGGCCATCCCGAGCACACCGGAGGTCTCGAGCCACGCGATGAACTCGTCGTCGGAGGCCTCGGAAGAGTCGGAAACGTCCGCCTCGGCGGCCGCGTCCGAGGCATCCCAGGCATCCTGGGCATCCGGTGCGTCCGGGACGCTCGGCAGGGGATCGGGCTCGGGCTGGTCGGCCGACGGCACGGCAGGGGTCGATACCGGCATGGCGGGCTCCACGGCGGGCGCAGGGGCGGGGTGGGTCGCCGCCGGGAGGTCGGTGGCGGATGTGGGTGCTGGTGCGGGCCCGGCGAGGATGGCGGGCCAGGAGGACGGGGTGGAGGCCGCCGCGACGATGTCGCGGCCGGTGGCGTCCAGGATCCCGGGACGGAACGGGGTGTGGGTCTGCGGCTCGGGGTCCACCCGGGTCTCGGCGATCGCCAGTGCCGGGTCCGTCGCCCGGGGCTCCTCGTCCGGCTCCCCGCCCTGCCCATCGGAGGGCCCGGTCAGCCCGTCGCGGGCGCCGGAAGCGGAGCGGGAGCTCGCCGTCCGGGACCGGCCACCGCGTTGGGTGGGCAGGACCGACCCGACGCCGGGTGCAGGGCGGGGCGCGCCGTCGGAAGAGTCGGGGATCTCCCCGGCGACCTCGAAGATCGGCCGGGCGAAGAAGCCGAGGATCCCGCCGCGACGCACCTTCTCCGCCCGGACGATGCGTGCGTTGGCACCGGCCTCGGCGTGGGCGCGCAACAGCAGCGCCTCGAGGTCGTCACCCTCAAGCAGCAAACTCGTGGCCACGGGTCACCTGTCCGACAGTTTCGATCTGGGTCACCCCGATGGCCTCGGCGAAGCCGATCACGGGGAGCTGGGGGAAGCTGGAACGCAGCAGTCGCCGCAGCGGCAGCCGCAACGGGCCGGAGACCAGCAGCACCGGGATCTCGCCGTGCTGCTCGACGACGTTGACCGCCCCGCCGATGTCGGCGACCAGGCTCTGCACCAGGCTGCCGTCCAGGGCCAGGACGACGCCCTGGTCGCCGGCCCGCAGGCCCTCGGCGAGGTCGGTCTCGAGCGCCGGGTCCACGGTGATGGCGTGCAGGACGCCGTCACGCGCGTATGGCGCGAACAGCGCCGGTCCGAGCGCGGCTCGGGCGGCCTCGAGCAACGCGTCCGCGTCGGTCGTGGCGCGGGCGCGCTGGGCGACGCCTTCGAGCACCCGGCCCAGATCGCGAATCGACACCTGCTCCTCCAAGAGACCGTGCAGCACCCGCTGGACGCCGGTCAGCGGCAACAGGCCGGGTACAAGTTCTTCCACGGCAGCTGGGCGGTCGGACTTGAGCACATCGAGGAGTTCGCGAACGTCGTCCAGGCTGAGCAGCCGGGAGGCGTGCCGGCGGACCATCTCGGCCAGGTGGGTGGTGACGACCGCCGCGCGCTCGACCAGGGTGGCCCCGGCGAGCTCCGCGGTGGCCCGGTGCTCCACCGGCACCCAGACCGCCGGCAGGCCGAACACTGGCTCGGTGGTCCGGCGTCCGGGCAGGGAGTCCGGCGCGTCGCCGATCGCCAGCAGGTGCCCCACTGGCGCCTCGCCGGTGGCCACGCTGACCCCGCCTATGCGGATCTCGTAGCCGCCGGGCGGCAGCATCGCGCCGTCCCGGGTGCGCACGGGCGGCAGCACGAGCCCCAGGTCCTGGGCCGTCTTGCGGCGCAGGGCCCGCACCCGGTCGAGCAGGTCGCCGCCGCGGGCGGCGTCCACCAGGTCCACGAGGTCCGGGGCCAGCAGCAGCTCCAGCGGGTCGACCCTGAGCGACTCGGTGACCGGGTCCTGTTCCCCTTCGGCGCCCCTGCCTCCCCCGCCCCGGCCCTCGGCCGGAGTCCCGGACGCCAGCGCGGCCGGCGCCGCCGGGCCGGCGGTGACCGCGCCCGGCTCCGGTGGAGGCGTTCGGGTGGAGGCGAGCAACAGCAGCCCGCCGACGACCAGGAACGGCAGCTTCGGCATCCCTGGCACCAGGCACAGCGCGAGCAGCGCGCCGCCGCTGATCCGCAGCGCCTCCCGGTGCCGGGCCAGCTGGCCGATCAGGTCGTTGCCGACGTCCCCCTCGCTGGTCGACCGGGTGACGATCACGCCGGTGGCGACGGAGACGAGCAGCGCGGGGATCTGCGAGACGAGCCCGTCACCGACGGTGAGCAGGCTGTAGGTGTTGACCGCGTCGCCCGGCGCCATGCCGCGCTGGATCATGCCGACGGCGAAGCCGCCGACCAGGTTGACCAGCGTGATGATCACCGCGGCGATCGCGTCGCCCTTGACGAACTTCGTGCCGCCGTCCATCGCGCCGTAGAAGTCGGCCTCGGCGGCCACCTCGGCCCGGCGCCGGCGGGCCTCGTCCTCGTCGATCAGCCCGGCGTTGAGATCGGCGTCGATCGCCATCTGCTTGCCGGGCATGGCATCGAGGGTGAAGCGGGCACCCACCTCGGCCACCCGGGCGGCACCGTTCGTGACGACCGTGAGCTGGATGACGACGAGGATCGCGAAGACCACCAGGCCGATCACGAGCGATCCGCCGATCACGATGTGACCGAAGGAATTGATCACGTGGCCGGCGTACCCGTCGCGCAGCACGAGGCGGGTCGCGCTGACGTTCAGCGCCAGCCGGAAGATCGTCGCAACCAGCACGATGGTGGGGAAGACCGCGAACTCCAGCGGCTTGCGCACCTGCATCGCCACGAGCAGGACGACGAGGCTGGCGGCGATGTTGAAGGCGATCAGCAGGTCGAGCAGCACCGCCGGCAGCGGCACCACCATCATCACGACGACGACCACGACGGCGATCGGCACGGCGAGGCGTGCCAGCCGGCTGGACGACATCGCTCGGCCCTTCCGTGCGGGGATGGCGGGATCGAGCCCACGCCCGTGGCGTCAGCCGTCCGTGGCTGCCAGCGTGTTATCGGCATCCGGGGCACCCGTCTTGAGCCGGGGCCCGGGGGTGCCGACCCGCCGATCGTCACCCGATCGGGTCCGCCCCGGGACTCCAGTCCCGCGGCCCGCCGTCCGACGAATCAAGCGGACCAGGTGGGTCCATCCGGCGGGAGGCTCCCCGTGTCGCTGATCATCGGCTTGGCCGCGCTGCCGGCCCTGGCACTGGTCTTGATGCTTGCCGCCCGGGTCGAGGAGTCCATGTCCGGCGAGTGGGCCCCGCCCGATCTCGCCCCGGTGGCCGGCCCCTGGCCGCCCGAGCAGGATCCCCAGCTGCCCACGGCGTGACGCCGTGGTCGCCCTATGCCCACGGTGTCACGCCGTGGGCATGCGGGATGCGCGGGATGCCGCACAGTCGCGGCGGTTGAGCGCGTTACGCCATATGGGGAACGCCGGTCACGGACGGCGGGAGGCGCGGACCTCCCGGGCGCGGCGGGCCCGGAGATGGGCACGCGAGGGGAGCACCGGCACGGTGGTCGCGCTCGGCGGCCGCCGCGTGGGCGCGAACCGGCTGGGCCGACCGGCCGTCATCACGAACGCGAGGATCCGGGCGACCGCCAGGTACAGCTCGGCCGGGATCTCCTCGCCCAGCTCGCAGACGCGATAGAGAATGCGCGCCAGCGGCTTGTCCTCCACCACCGGGACGCGGTTCTCCCGTGCCCGCTCGCGGATCTTCGCGGCGATCGTCCCGGCCCCCTTCGCGATCACCCGCGGGGCGCCGCGGCCGGCCTCGTACTTCAGCGCGACCGCCAGGTGCGTCGGGTTCACGAGGACGACGTCCGCACCGGCCACCGCGGACAGCATGCGGTTGCGGCTGATCGCCATCTGCCGGGCCCGGATCGCGCCCTTGACCAGCGGGTCGCCCTCGGTCTGGCGGAGCTCGTCCTTGATCTCCCGCGGGCTCATCCGGAGCTGCTTCATCACCGTGCGGCGCTGGTAGCTGTAGTCCGCCAGCGCGAGCAGCAGCCCGGCCACGGCGGCGGCCCAGACGGTCTTCTCCAGCGCCGAGCGGGTGCGGTCGATGGTCGCGCCGAGCGGCAGGCCGCCGGATCCGATCAGGCCCGGGATCAGCCTCTCCCCGAGCACCCCGACCACCCCCGCCACCACGGCCACCTTCGCCAGCGCCTTGGCCGCCTCCCACAGCGAGCGGGTGCCGAGCATCCGGCGAAGTCCCTGGCGCGGGCTCAGCCGGCTGAACTTGGGCGCCAGCACCGACCCGCTGACGTGCACGCCCTGGGCCATGGTGGCCAGCAGCGCGCCGCCGGCCGCCGCGAGTCCGACGGGTGCCGTGGCCAGCAGGATGTCGACCGGCAGGCGGCCCAGCGCGCCCAGGGCCCGGGACGGCGTCGGGTCGTTCGCCACCTCGGGCAACCGGTCGAGCAGCGTGCGGCAGTAGGAGGCGGTGGCCCGGGCGCTGTGCGGCACCATCGTCGCGCCGGCGGCGATCGCCAGCCACGTCGCCGCGTCCGGCGTGCGGGGGAACTGGCCCTCCTTGCGCGCCTTGCGCAGCCGCCGCGGGGTCGGCTTCTCGGTCCGGCCGGTGTCGTTGGCCACGGGCCCTACCCGCCGGTCAGGCGGAGCATCCCGCCCCCGGCCCGCTCGATCATCGTGTGCAGCAGGTCGGGCATCTGGGACATCACCAGCCCGGCCATCAGCAGCGTGATCAGGATCTTCAGCGGGAAGCCGAGCGCGAAGGCGTTCAGCGCCGGCGCGGCCTTGGTCAGCAGCCCCAGGGCGATGTCGGCCAGCAGCGAGGCGGCCACCAGCGGCGCCGCCACCTGGACCGCGGCCAGCATCATCACCCCCACGTCGGAGGTGATCGTGGAGGCGACGTCGGCGATCGAGAACGTGGGCCGCGGCATCACCTGCAGGCTGCGGATCAGGCCCTGCAGCACGATCAGGTGGCCGTCGGTGACGAACAGCAGGACGACGGCCAGCAGCTGGTTGAGGCGGCCCAGCACCGAGGTCTGCACGAGCTGCAGCGGGTCAAGGGCGAGGCTGAGGCTGAACCCGCCGACGAGGTCGAGCAGGTCCCCCACGGCCTGCACGGCCGCGACCGCCACCAGCACCAGGAAGCCCAGGACGGCCCCCATCAGCAGCTGCAGCAGGGTCCAGAGCAGCATGCTGGCCGAGTCCAGCTCGGGTGCGCCGTCCGTGGTCCAGGCGGTCAGCGGCAGCGCCACGGCGAGCACGACCGCGGCCCTGGCCTGCATGGGCACGCTGCGGGTGTTGAACGGCGGGGCGACCAGGACGAAGCCGGCGACCCGGGCCATGGCCAGCAGGTAACCGGCGAGCGTGCCCTGCGCCACGGCGAGCGTGAGGCCGCTCACTCAGGATCCGAGCAGGGTCGGCACCATCGCGAACAGCTCCCGGGTGAACCCCTCCAGCACCCGCAGAGCCCAGCCACCGGTGATCACCAGCACCGCGGCGGCCACGGCCAGCTTGGGCAGGAAGGTCAGCGTCGCCTCCTGCACCTGGGTGGCCGACTGGATGATCGACAGCAGCAGGCCGACCAGCAGGGTCGCGATCAGCACCGGCCCGGCCACCTTGGTGGCCGTGATCAGCGCGTCCGCGACGATCTTGATGACGTCCGCCTCCATCGTCCCCTCCTACCGGTAGCTGCCGAGCAGCGTGGTGACGATCAGGGACCAGCCGTCGACGAGCACGAACAGCAGCAGCTTGAACGGCAGCGAGACCAGCGACGGGGGCAGCATGACCATGCCCAGCGACATGAGGATCGCGCTGACCACGAGGTCGACGACCAGGAACGGGATGAAGATGACGAACCCGATGATGAACGCGCCGCGCAGCTCGCTGAGCACGAACGCCGGGACCAGCGTCCGCAGCTCGACGTCGTCTCGCGCCTTCGGCAGCGGCCGGTCGGCCGCCTTGGTCATCAGCGCGAGCTCCTCGTCGCGGGTGTGCTTGAGCATGAACTCGCGCAGCGGGACGGAGGCGGCGCGGTAGGCCTGGACGGCGGTCTTGCTGCCGTTCGCGTACGGCGTGATCCCCTGCCTCTGGACGGCGTCCACCGTCGGCCCCATGACGAACAGGGACAGGAACAGGGCCAGCCCGATCAGCACCTGGTTCGGCGGGATCGACGGCGTGCCCAGGGCGCTGCGGGTCAGGGAGAGCACCACGACGATCTTGGTGAAGGACGTGCAGAGGAGCAGCGCCGCCGGTGCCACGCCGAGCACGGTGATCAGCAGGATCACCTGCAGCACGCGGCTCGGCTGGCCGGGCACGGAGACGGTGACGGCGGGGTCGCTGGTGACTGCCTTCGAGGACGGCGCGCCGGGGTCGTTCGGCTGCGTGGGTCCGGTCGGTCCCGCGGCCTGAACGGCCGTACGAGCACCTGTCTGGACGGCTGCCTGGACGGCCGCCTGGGCAGCCGCCGGGCTCGCCGCATGGACAGGGCGCTCCGCGGCGTGCGCGGTATGCGCGCCGAGGACGAGCCATGCGGCGGCCAGCAGCATCGCCCCGCCCAGCCGCGCCCGGTTCGGGTTCACCGCGGCTCCTACTGGCGCCGCGCGGTCAGATCCCGCAGCGCTTCGATGCCCTGGCGCCAGGTCTCGGGGTCGAGCACGGAGCCGCTCGCACGGCGGTCCCCGGGCTGCCCGACGACGGCGCCGTCCCGGATGGCCCTCCCCGTCGCGGCCCCCACCGGGGGACGGCGGTCGGCGGACTGGCGCACCATCTCCTCGCGGAGGGCGGCCTCGCGAAGGAGTGCCTCGCGGAGGGCGGCCTCACGAAGACCGACCTGGTGGTCGATCGTGCGCTGGCGGTTGGCGACGCGGTGCCGGACGGCGGCCCGGCGCTGGTCGGCCGTGCGCCGGTCGGTGGTGCGCCGGTCGGCGGGACGGCGGCGGGGCGGGGGCGGCTCGGCGATCCGTCCCGCGGCGCGCAGCGCGCTGGCCAGGTCGGGGTGCTCGTCCATCCGCACGCTCGGCGGAAGCAGGACGCCGTCCTCCCAGGGGCGGTCCGGCAGGGGCTGGGCCGGCCGGTTCAGTGGCTCCAGGAGGTCGGCCAGCCGGGTGCGGCCCTTGCCTCCCTCCCGGCGCAGCAGGTCGGCGAACTCCTCCCGCTGCGACTCACGGCGGGGCTCGGCCGGCCGGGACGGCGCCGGCGGCGGCTCCCGCTGCCACGAGCCGTCCTGTTCGGGCTCCTCCTCCGGGACCGGCGCCTCGGTCAGCACGCTGACGGTCTGCGCGGTCACACCCAGGACCAGGCGACGGCCGGCGACCTCGACGACGGCGACCGACGCCTCCCGGGTCAGGCCGGTGCGCTCGAGGACGCGCATGGTCGCGCCGGCCCGGCCGCGGGAGCGCCGGACCACCCGGGCGGCGATCGCGACCAGCCCGAGCACCAGGACCAGCGACCCGAGCACGCGCAGGGTGAGGGTGATGTCTCCGGGGTCCATCACTTCGCGTCCTTCGTGACGATCTCCGTGATCCGCAGCCCGAAGCTCTCGTCGACCACGACCACCTCGCCGCGGGCGAGCAGGGTGCCGTTGACGAGCAGGTCGGCGGGGGCGCCGGCGAGGCGGTCCAGCTCGACGACGTCTCCGGGAGCCAGGCCGAGCAGACGCCGGACGGTCATCCGGGTCCGGCCCAGCTCGCAGGTGACCTCCATCTCGACGTCGCGCAGCATGTCGATGCCCCAGCTGGTGGCGGCGCTGGCGGCGTTCGGGCCGTCCCCGGTCGCCTGCACCAGCGTCACCCCGACCAGCGCGGTCACCGTTGCGGTCCCGTCCTGGTCGGTGGTCAGCGGCACCAGGACGACCGTCCCGCCGCCGGCCAGCACCTCGAGGCAGTCCTCCACCTCGGTCGCGGTGGGGTCGCCGTCCAGCCGGGCGCCCAGCTGCTCGGCGAGAGAGTCGAGGGCCGGCCGCAGGGCCTTGGCCGGCTCCAACGCGCCGAACGGGGTGCCGGACAGCGCCTCGACCAGCTCCTGGCCGACGACCAGCACGAACTTCCCCTCGCCGCCGCCGCCGAGGTAGCCGATGATCGCCGTACCGGCGGGGTCGGGCAGTGCGGCGACCGCGGGGTCGGCGATCGGCGTGCCGACGGTCAGCGGGCCGGCGCTGGGGATCTGCGGGGTGGCGGCGGCGACGGCCGCCACGACCTGTTCGGCGGCACGCTGCCACGCCTCGGCATCCACCGACGCCTGGCCGGGGACCATGGGGGAGGCGGAGAACGACATGGCTTATGCCTTTCCGGCGGATCGATCAGGAGGTGGCCACCACGAGCACGGCCTGGCGCCGTCCCGAGGTGCCGGGGACGGCCAGGGCGAACGTGGTGGAAGCAGAGGTGATCGACAGGGGCTTGGTCGTGCGGTGCCCGAGTTGCAGGACGTCGCCGACCACGAGCCGCCCGATCTCCTGGGAGGACAGCTGCAGGGGGTCGAACCGCACGGAGACGTCGACCTCGACGTCGGCGAGCCGGTTCGACGTGCGGCGGGACGCCTCGCGGCGGAGGGTCGCCTTCTCCTCGGCGTCCTCGGCCCGGGCGAGGTCCTCCAGCGCGGGGGCGAGCATCGCGAACGGCAGGCAGAGCGCGGCGGTGCCCTGCTCCCTGCCGACGTGAAGGTCGAGGCGGACCACGATGCACGGGTCGGTGGGCGCGGCGGCCTGGACGAACTGGGCGTTGCTCTCCAGGGCCACCAGCTCCGGTCTCGTGGCGGCGATCCCCTCGAGTGCGTAGCTCAGCTCCCGGAGCATCCGGCTGAACAGGTGGCGGACCAGCGCCTGCTCGATGTCGGTCAGCGCGCGGTCAGGCTGCTCCTCGGCCCCCGAGCCACCGAGGAGGTGGTCGATCTGGGTGAGCAGCATCGAGTTCTCCATGGTCAGCAGTGCCCGCCCCTGCAGCGGCTCCAGGGTGAGCACGGCGCAGACCGTGCCGTCGGACAGGGTGGAGAGGTACTCGTCGTAGCTGAGCTCCTCCACCTCGGCCAGGCTGAGCTGGCAGGCCGTCCGCAGGCTGGTGGTGAGGACGGTCGTGGCCTGCCGCCCGAATGTGGCCATCGACACCCGCATCACGTGGGCGTGCTCGCGTGCCAGCCGGACCGGGCGACGGAAGTCGTACGTGCGCGCCTCCCCCCGCCGGCGGCGCCCCACGGTCGCCTGCTCGGAGTAGCCCACATCCGCACATCGGGATTCCGCCGCTCACCCTTGAGCCCACCGGCCGCGGATCCGTCTACTGCATGACGAAACCGGACGATTCCACCTTCCCCGCGGGCGGGGCCCTACTGCATGACGAACTCCGTGAAGTAGAGGTCGTAGACCATCGGGAGCACGGTCAGCTCGGAGCTGGCGGTGATCACCTGCTGGGAGGTGAGCGCCGAGGGTTCCAGAGGCTTCCCGGACGATGCGGCCTTCCTCGACGTGCCGCCGCTCTTCTCGGAGGTCTTGGCGGCCTTGGGCGAGACCGCGGACCTCATCGCGTCCTGGGCCGCCTCCTCGGCGTCCGTGCTCTCCGGGAGGTAGGCGAACTTGATCCGCGCGAGCAGCTCCCGCTTGGCGCGCTCGCGGCCCTCGGCGCTGGACAGCTCGTCGATCGTCTCCCCGCTGAATTCGCTGATCGCCAGGTCGAGGGCGTGCGACCCGTCGACCTCCTTCGCCGAGGCGTCGGTCTGCAGGGCGAGGCCCAGCTTGAGGAAGTGGCCGCTGGCGAGGTTCACCGTGATGGGGTCGAGCGTCACCACCGGCCCCGGCGTCGGCTCGGGGATCGCCTTGACCTTCTCGCCGCCGTCCCCGCGCAGCAGGAAGAACCACGCAGCGGCCCCGATCACCAGCACGACCGGGAGCACGATGATGATCAGCTTCATCTTGCCGCCGCCCTTGGCGGTCTCGCCCGGCTGCTCGGCGTCGTCCCTCTCGGCCATCGCCGTCACCCCTCCCCGGAGTTGCTGGTCGCGTGGTCGGTGGCGCCGCCCTCGGGCACCGCGGGGATGCCGCCGGCTCCGGTCACGGCTCCGGGGCTCACGTCCGAGCCCGACGAGCCGGACGCACCGGCAGAGCCCTCGTCCTCACCCGTCCCGGACGGCGCCTCGTTGCCGAGGCTGGCCACGGCGCGGCCGGACGAGCTGTCCACCCGGGCGAGGACGACGATCTCGACCCGGCGGTCGACGACCAGGGCCCGGGGGTTGCTCCGGGGCAGCAGCGGCCGGGTGTCCGCGAACCCCGTCGCGGTCATCCTGGTGCCCGGGATGCCGTGCTCGGCGATCAGGTAGCGCAGGACGCCGGACGCCCGGTCGCCGGAAAGCTCCCAGTTGGACGGGAACTGGGGCGTGCTGATCGGCAGCCAGTTGGTGTGCCCGTCGATGCTCAGCCGGTTCGGCAGATCGGCCAGGGTCGGCGCGACGGCGTCCAGGATCCGCTTGCCCTCCGGGGTGAGGGAGGCGCTGCCGCTGTCGAACAGCACCTTGTCGGTCGCGATCGTGACGACCAGCCCCCGCTCGTCGAACCGGAAGGTCGCGGCGTTGCTCAGGCCCTGCCGGGCCAGCGCCGCGGCGATCTGCGCGCGCGCCTTGCGGAGGTTGTTCACCTCGCGCTCGACCTGCGCCCGGTTCGTCGCCTCGACCAGCTTGGCCACGGCGGCCGCCTGGGCCTGCTCCTGCTTCTGCCGGGTCGCCTTGTCGGCGGCGCTCGCCTTCCCGTCGCCGGCGGAGCCGGCCAGGTTGACCGTGTCCGGGGCCACCGACCCGCCGGGATCGAGCAGCCTGTCCGCTCCGTCCACGAAGGCCACGGGCGCGCCGAAACCGGCGGCCAGGCCGGTCTTCAGCGCCATGAACTTCCTCTGGTCCACCTGGCTGATCGCGAACATGACGATGAACAGCACCATGAGCAGCGTCATCATGTCGGCGTAGCTGACCAGCCAGCGCTCGTGGTTCTCGTGCTCCTCGTGCTCCTCGTGCTGGCCGCGGCGCCTGCCGTGGCCACCGCCGCCGCTCACCGGCGTACGCCCGTCGGCCCGGGCATCACGCCGCCTCCTTGGCGGGTGCCGACGGGCCGGGGGCGGTCATCCTGGACTGCAGCTTCGTGGCCACCACGCGCGGGTTCGCGCCGGCCTGGATGGCCAGGACACCCTCGATGATCAGCTCCATCCGGGCGGTCTCGTTGGCCATCACGGCCTTGATCCGCTTGCCGAACGGCAGGAACATCACGTTCGCCGAGAGCACGCCCCACAGGGTCGCGACGAACGCGCCGGCGATCAGGTGCCCCAGTTCGTCCGGGTGGGACAGGTTCTCCAGCACGTGGATCAGACCGACGACCGTTCCGATGATGCCGATCGTCGGGGAGTACCCACCGGCATCGGTCCAGAAGCTGGCTCCGGCCGCGGCCGAGGTCTTCTTCGCCTTCACCTCGGCGGTGAGGATCTCGTAGAGGTCGTCCGCGTCGGTGCCGTCGACGGCCATCTGCAGCCCGCGGCGCATGAACTCGTCCTGGACGCCCTCCATCTCGGACTCCAGCGCGAGCAACCCCTCGCGGCGCGCCTTCTCGGCCATCTTGACCAGCGGCTCGACGACGCCCTCGACGTCGGCCTTCTTGGCCATCAGGCCGTAGAGCAGCCACTTGATCGCCCCGATCGTCCCGGGGAGCGTGTTCGAGGCCATGCACGCGCCGAAGGTGCCGACGAAGATCAGCACCAGGGCGGGCGGGGAGATGATCGCGGCCGGGTTGCCGCCCTCCATCACCATCGCGCCGAAGACGCCGCCGAAGCCCAGGAGCAGACCGATGATCGTTGCCGGATCCACGGGTCACCCCTTCCTCGGGAGGCGCAGCGCGCGCGCCAGGCCGGCCAGGGTGGACTGCGCGGCGAGGGCGTCGAGCTCGTCCGCCGGGGAGGGGGCACGGTCGCGCGGGGCGCCACCGGCAGGATCGGTCGGACGGTCGTCCGGTTCGTCCCCACCGGTCTGGGCGGGCGGGGTGGCCAGCTGCAGCCGCGGCCGGCCCTGGCGCGGATCGGGTGCCTGGGCCGCGTCCGCGGGGGTGGGGGTCCACTCGCTGAGCGGGGGAGGCTGCAGCGCCATGAGGTAGGCCTCCGCGACCACGGCAGCCCGCCAGGTCCGCACCCGGGCCATGACCTCGTCCAGCGTCTCGACCACGACCAGCTTGGAGCCGTCGACCAGCGTGATCACCGTGTCGGGCGTGCTCTCGGCACGCTCGATCAGGTCCGGGTTGACGGCCAGCGGCAGGCCGACCCCCAGGCGGGTCACGATGATCACGGCGTCCGTCCCTCGGCAGGCGGCTCGAGACCGGCCACCGGTCTCGCCGCCCCCGTCGGCAGCCGGGCACCGGGGTTGAGATCCCCAGGTCCGGATGTGGTCCGTCCGAGTGAGCCCGACCGGGTGTGGCGGGCCGGAGGTGCTCGGGGTGACCCGCGGTCACCCGGACGGGCGAACGGCCGGGGTGAGGGCCACCACCGGACCGCCCGCCGCCGCCAGGTCCGTCAGCGCTTGATGTTGACCAGGTCCTGCAGCATCTCGTCGCTGCTGGTGATCACCCGGGAGTTCGCCTGGAAGCCGCGCTGGGCGACGATCAGGGCGGTGAACTCCTCGGCCAGGTTGACATTGCTCATCTCCAGCGCGCCCCCGATCAGGGTGCCCCGGCCACCCGATCCGGGGGTGCCGACCTGGGGCAGGCCGGAGTTCGTCGAGGTGCCGTAGGTGGAGTTCCCGAGCTTCTCCAGACCCACCGGGTTGTTGAAGTTCGCGACCGCGATCGTCGCCATCGGCTGCTTGATGCCGTTGCTGAACACCCCGATCAGGACGCCGTCCGCGCCGATCTGGAACTGCTGCAGCGTGCCGGCGGCGGAGCCGTCGGCCTCCACCACCGAGATCGACTTCGGCCCGCCGAACTGGGTGGCTCCGGCCAGCGACACCGTCAGCGTCGGGCCGCTCGCGGTCAGCTGGACGGTCGGGTCGGTCTCGGAGGCGATCGTCCCGTCCGGGTTGAACGTGATCGACCCGCTGGAGCCCACCGGGCTGCCGTTCTCCGACAGGTCCGCGGTGAAGTCGGTGTCGCTGGTCTTGGTCAGCGTCATGATCAGCGAGTGCGAGTTGCCGGCGTCGTCGTAGACCGTGGCGCCGAGCGTGATCGTGTCGCCGATCGCCGTCGAACTGGAGATGTTGCCGGTGACGGTGACGGCGGTGGAGGCCACCGGGGGGATGAGACTGCCGCTCGGGATGATGATGTCGCCCACCGAGCCGTTGGTGTTGATCACCCCGTTCGTGCCCATCCAGCCCTGGACGATCATGCCCTCGGGGTTCACCAGCCGGCCGTCGCTGTCGAAGTTGAAGTCTCCGGCCCGGGTGTAGACGGTCTCGGCCCCCTTCTTCAGGAGGAAGAAGCCGTCACCCTGGATCATCAGGTCGGTCGGCCGGTTCGTGGTCTGCGCCGACCCCTGGGCGAAGTTCGTGCCGATCGCACCCAGCTGGACGCCGAGGCCGACCTGCGCCGGGTTGATCCCACCGATGTCCGGCGTGGGCGCCGCCGAGGCGCGGACCATCTGGCTGAGGGTGTCCTCGAAGACGACCGAACTGGACTTGAAGCCGGTGGTGTTGACGTTCGCGATGTTGTTGGCGACGACGTCCATCATCGTCTGGTGCTGTCGCAGGCCGGCGATGCCGGAGAAGAGCGAGCGGAGCACGGGTCCTCCAGGGGTGTCGGGTGGTGCCGGGGTGGCGTCCGTGCCGCTGGTGCGCCGGGGGCGTCGTGCCCGCCGGAGGCCTTGATCAGGGGGTGCTGGTCGAGCCGTCCGGGACCGAGACCGAGGTCACGGTGTCCATGGGCACGTCGACCTGGCCGACGCGCAGCTTCGGCGTCCCGTTGGCGATCGTCACCGAGGTGACCGTGCCGGAGTGGGTGCCGGTCGCGTCGGCCCAGGTGATCGCCTTCCCGACCATCGCGGTCGCGGTCTGCGTCTGGGTGCTGGCCAGCAGCGCCTTGTCCGCCTCGGCCAGCTGGTCGAACTTCTCCACCAGCGTGAACTGGGCGGTCTGGGCCAGGAACTCGCTGGAGTCGACCGGCTTGGTCGGATCCTGGTACTTCAGCTGGGCGACCAGCAGCTGGAGGAACGCGTCCTTGTCCAGGCCGGTCGACAGGGTGGTACTGGTGCCGGACGTGCCGGTGCCGGTCGTGGCGCTCGTACCGGTGGCGCTGATGGCGTCGGTCATCACAACTCCCTTCTCAGATGCGGACGTCGATGTGGCCGGCCCCGCCGGGGGACGTCCCGGCGGTCGGCACGGCGCCGGTCCCGGTGGAGGCCGCTGCCGGGGCCGGGGCCGACCCCGACCGGCCGCGCGGCTGGTCCGCGCCGGTTCCCGGCTCCTCCTCCCACGCGGCCCGGGGGTCGGGTCCCGGTCCGGTTCCGCCCGCGCCCCCGGTGTCGGGTCGCAGCGAGACGTCGGCGAGGTCCAGCCCGGCGTCCGCCAGCTGGGAGCGCAGGTCGCCCATCCCCTGCCCGAGGGCGCCGAGCGCGGCGTCGCCACCGG